>NZ_JBYSZM010000023.1:0-71098 GCF_058787155.1 Sphingobium sp. FW305-3-2-15-F-TSA7
CGCGATCGTCGCGGTGCTGATGCTGCGCGGCATGTCGCGCGCGACCGACGCCGATGCGGCGGGCAAGGCGCTGTCGCGGAAGCTGCTGGCGGAGGGTGCCGTGGAAACGGTGCTGGCGGACCGGCTGTTCAACGGCGTGCGCAGCCAATGGTGGCTGCTGCCGGCGAATGGCAGCGTGCGGATCGGCACGGATGCGATCCAGGTGCGCATGTCGAGCGAGAGCGGACGGCTGGATATCAACGAGGCATCGCTGGAGCGCATCGATCGGGCGCTGATGGGGCTTGGTGTGGCGGCCGGACAGCGGCGGATCATTCTGGATCGGCTGGGTGCTTATCGCGGTGCGCGGCGGATTGTCTCGTCCTTTGAAGAACTGAGCATTGCGCTAGGCGGTGGACCTGAAGCCTCGGCCACATGCCTGGGAGACGTCTTCACCTTCAGTTCTGGCCTGTCAGAGCCCCGGAAAGATAGCCTGCTTCCGAGACTGGCAAGCGCGCTTGGTGAGCCTGGTTCGTCGATTGCGCAAGGTCAGGCCGAAGCCGGTGCCGCTTTGCGTATTGAAGCAGCGGGTATTGATCAGATCGTACGGCTTGCGGATTCGATAAAAACTCCGAATAATGTAATATTATATCTAGTCTTTATGAACTATCATCATTTCTCAATTTAGCCTCATCAAACATGCTATTCCCGCAGTTCGGGCACACCTCTAGAAAATTCAGATCGTTTTTCAACTTATGAAAAATTCTACTGTCTGCGATCGATATTCCACAGTTCGCACATCTAAAAAATAACAGCACATAAGCAGAAATTACAAATATTACAATAAATGACCAACATGTTCTAAACACAATAAACTCAAAAATCAGCAATACTGAGAATATCTTACCTAAGAAAAATAATATCTTTATTCCAAGCTTTGATTTTAACATGATGGCATAACCTGAACCGCCACACCGCCTCTTACAGTTGCATTTGCATTAATCGTTGCTCCAACGCCAGGAGCAAAACCACCATTAACACCATTGAATTTCGGATTAAATCCTTTTTTATCTATTAAAGTTGCACTGACCCCTCCCCTCATTCCGGGAATACGTGCATTTGCATTGGCTCCCACACTTCCAGACCAGCCCTTAGACACGCCCCTGCCAGACGTACCGGTTACAGATGAACTAATTCCTATTCCGACACCAACATTGAGTCCACCAGATATTCCGAACACACCACTTTTTGGATCGAAGGCTACCTCCAATGAAACACCCCCCCCTAATCCCGCATACCCACTGGCAGTGCCTCCCAATCCGATAGATGGAAGCGAGCAATACAGAACCTTTGCTCCAGAAAAAATATCACTAAAACTTGGAAAATCTGAATCAGAAGTTATTGAACTCCTATCACCGACCACAACTATATCTTCATCATCCGTACAGACCATGATACCTTCTGAGTTAACTCGACATTCTTCTTTCTCTCCTGTTGGGTCAACCATATTTAAAGGATCATTATCAACATATGAATATAAATTCATTTGATCGTCATATCCGATTGGATCTGTTTGCATGAATCTTCCCAATGTCGAAGAATACATCCGGGCTTTATAATAGTACATCCCCAACTCGTCGAGCCAGACCTGCCCCGTGTAGCGGAAGCGGCCGACTGCCCCAGATGAAGGAATCCCATATTCGTCATAGCTATTGATCGTCGAAAGCGTGCCATCCGCATTGGCGATCGCTGTGATCGAGCCCTGATGATCGGCATGGAGATATTTCGGCGCCGAAAGGCTCGATCCCTCATACCAGACCAATGGCTCGTCGGGCCCTGCACCATGAACATAACGGCGAAGAACCGTATTCGTGCTCGAATATTCGGCGACCAGCGCATCGCCATCATACAGGAACTGCGTGGTTCCGGCACTGCCGCCGCTGATCTGGAACAGGCGCCCAAACGGATCATAGAGAAGGCCGATACTGGCCGCTCCACTCGCAGAGACCAACCGATTTTCCAGATCGTACACATAGGTCGACGTGCCATCGGAAGCGAGGTTGCCGTTGCCGTCGTAGCCGAACGTTGCCGCACCGGCCGTCAGATATTGATTGAGGCCGTTTTTGGTATAGGCGCGGCTGACATTCACATTGTCCAGATACGCATAAGCATCGTTATTACGCACCTTGTTGATAATCTGGTCGGCCGGATTTCGGGCATAGGTATATTCGACGGTCCCAGTGCTACCGATAAACGCGTTCGCCAGATCCTTCAGACGATAAGCCGCATCATAAGCGTATACACTATGATTATTATTGGTACGATGCGTCGTCGAAGTTAGCCCTTTGCTATTGAAAGCAGTTTCAAAAAGTCCAAGCCCGCTATTTTGATTTGCATAATACATACGATCAAGCTTATCGAACGCGTAGTCAAAGTAATTTCCATCCGGATGCTTGACACGCCAACGATTTCCGTTCGGATCATTCTCGTATTCGAGAGCTCGACTATATCCGCCCATATTGACGATGGCTTTCTTCAATCGACCAAAACCGTCATATTCGTTGGTGATGCCCTCGCCGCTGATACTGTCGAAACGCGCCTTGGTCAGCGCCCCGAGCAAATCATATTCATAATAAACATCCCGCGTATGCGTAGCTGACAAGCCCGATCGTTCGGGAACCACCTTGATCGTCATACGGTTTGAAACATCATATGTGAAGCCGAAGCTGAGCCCCTCCCGCTTTCTGAGCGAAGTTATGTTACTGTTGGCATCATAACCATATTCCTCATAGTCGCTCGAACTGACCGCCCCCGACGTCGACAGCGCATTGGCAGGCGTCGAAGGGTTGAAGGACGATGGCAAAGTCTGCGAAGGAAATTTCCATCGGGACAGACGATCGAAGCCATCATACACATATTCCGCCTTGTTCCCGTTGGCGTCCACCACGAAGCGCTGCTTACCATTGTCGCTATAGCCATAGGTAACATAGGCTTGCTCAAGGGCAGGGCTTGTCGCTCCAACACCTTTACGAATCTGCAGCAACTGGCCTGCGGCGTCATAGATATTCTTCGTGATCCGATCTGGTCCGAAATCCCCGCTGCCCGTTCCGCGCGTACCCATGTCGCAAGCGCTAGATGGCAGACTGCCAAACACCGCTGGATTCATCCTGACCGCCGTGCATTCCAGCCGGTCAAGCGCGTCGTAGCTATATTGCGTCACTTTCAACGAAGCGTAGGGAGAAGCGCCATCCTTCACGATCTCCTTGGTCTTGCGACCACGATTATCATATTCGGTTTCTATGATCTGGAAGATCGTAAAATTCGACCAGGCCGATGGCGCGATCGCGTCGGACTGCCACGCCGCCAATTCCCCCTTCTCGACCTTTTTCAGGCGCCCCATACCATCATAGGTATTGCGCTCAGCGCCATATTTGATCGGGCGGGTATCGTCGGGATCGGGCCTGATCGTTCCCGTTATCCGCCGCATCGCGTCGTAACGATATGCCGTTGTAAAGTCCGAAGCGCTGGTCTGCGCCATCGCAATTTGCGGCAACGCCGCACTACCCAGCAGCAGCAACGCCAAATGACGTACCATCGCCTATCCCCTTTATGATATGAATGAAGATCGCTCGCCCGCATGGGTGGCGCTTATTATGGGCAGCTGGTCAGGCCAGCTCTCGGCTTAGTTTCGCTGATCTTGTTTCCGTATACATCATACGAATAACAGGTACGCAGCGTCGCACCGCCTGATGTAACCGCTATGCCCCGGAGCAGGAGGTTATTCGGGCCGCTGTTCGGTCCATAATCATAAGCGGTAACGACCTCATCCGCGCTGCCGCCGGCGCAAGCGCCGCTGACGGTCGCGGTGGTGCGGCAGGTTCGCTCCTCGGTCTTGAGCCAGACAGGCGTTGCCGCCTGGACGTAGCTTCCCGCGCTGTTCTTGATCCACGCATAACGTTCCGCATAAGCATAGCGCTTGACCGGCGCTATTCCACCAACGGAAGGCCCCGTTTCGGTCAGGACCCCACAATGAGCGGTCGAATAGGTATAGGTCGTCACGTTGGAACGCGCGTCCGTAACGGATGTAGGCTGCGCGCAGGGCCCGAAGCTACGCGCCTCGGTCAAGTCAGCAAGCCCCGATCCGCTCTTCGCACGCGCAATCGTCTGCGTTGGATTTCCGGACATATCAGGAACGATGGACACATAGTTCCCCTCAGGGAAAGTTTCCTTCGTTATAATTCCGCTATTATAGGTGTATGATTTTGTTTTTAGCAGAGAATTTCTGTAGCTACTTATACCACCGAAAGCAGGATCTATAACATATGTGTCGGATAGTGACAGTGATCCAGTTTTTGATAGAGTTATCTTGTCCGTTGATGAATTATATACATACGAATATGTAATGGATTTTCCATTAATATTTACAGATGATACCATTCTCCCGTTGTTTGTTGGACAATATCTCGAAGATCCGCATATATTTCCAACATATGGGTAGGCATATACAATATTATCATATGAACTGTCCGAGGTTCTTATTTTAATGTTCGTTCCATCGAATACATACTTTGTCGTATTGCCCGATGCATCCACAGCATCATATGTAGAAAGAGCATCCGGCAAGAACCCCGCAGGGTAATTGGAAGATTTCCATGGACCAGTTAAACTGCAAGAATCCGCGCTTGGATCACAATATTCATATGCATTATTAATTGCAGTTACCGATACGATCGTTCTCCAATCAAGTATATTTGTTGTAGCCGATGTTTTATAGTTGATTTTTAACTGATAACCTGTATTTGTTGTTACTGATTGAATCCTGAATACCGGTATCCCCCCAATCGTCGCTTTCTTGTGATGAATACTCCATCTTACGCCATTTTTACTCTGACGATAATCGGAAATATTCCAATCTTTTCCATATCCCGTTGAATCCGGTCCAAATGAGTAGAACAGATCATTATAACTAATGTAAGTACCATCCTTCAGTTGCACGAAAGTTCTGGTAGAAAATGATCCAGTTGCCGACATAGGGCCGCCCAGAGAGAATGGCTCGTAGTAGTTTCCGAATTTTGCATATGTGAATACATCACCGGAGAAAAATTGCTCCGTTACAATTTCGTTTAAAAAATTGTCCCTCCATTGTCCACCGCTTAGATATCTCTCGTAATATATACCAAACTTATCGTCTGGCCCGATCGATATGTCCCTTTGCGAGAGCTGAATATCTCCGTTAGGAATATTAACACTATTCTCATCCACCGCAGGATTCTGCGGAGGATTCAAGGACTGGGCCCGAATTTCGAGCGAAGATGATGAAAATACAACTCCACACGACATGGCAGCTACTTTTAAAGCAAATGCCCTCGATGACCTTTTATAATTCATAATACCGCCCGTTTGATTCGTGAAAAGATATAATACAGATCGATATATTATGGTGTCATTGCGTGAAAATCGCCGACACCGAGCCAACTATTCTTTCGAACCCGCAAATATCGCGTGGTCGCGCCGACCGTGAATTCGGTCTTAACTCCATCCGCAGTCCCGGATACGGTCGTGACCAAGGTCCAGCTGCTGCCGTCATCCGATCGCTCCAGCGCCGCGGTGTCCAGATATGTCGGCCCCCACCCTCCACTGAAGCTGGAGTCGATGGGAACCAGGACCACCTTGCCGACCGGTTTGGCCGAACCCAGATCCATCATCACCCATTCGTTGGCACCACTGTTGGTCCCGTGAACGCTGGTCATCGAATTATAGACCGCGTCTCGCATGCCCGCACCCGCGCCGGACAAACCGGTGTAAGTGGTATAGCTGGAACTCGCTGAGTAAGTCGTCGGCGTGATGATTGTCGGCGTGCTGGCCGCGCCCGTCACCGCATAATTAGATCGATTTCCCGCAGGATCGAAGGTCGCCGTCACCGACAAGCCGTTATTCACCGTGCCCGACGTCGATGAAGACACCAGCCTCCCTAGTGGGTCATAGACATAAGTGACGGTTTCACTGCCTGACGCCGTATTCGTCGCTAGAATTAAAGATATAGGCAACACGCCTAGACGGATCGATCTGCTTTCCATTTTCCCCCGCGCCTGTTTCGATTCATATAAATCTATTGATCATCATGAACGTCTTTTCCGCAATGGAAATTATTCCAACCTAAACCGACAACATGATCCATATTGGAGATTTATACTTTTTTAGGATCGATATCCGAGTGCCCGGCTGCAATTATGCTTGCCGCCCCAGCCGCCGAGCAGATACCTGAACGACCCCGCTCATAGGCAGGGAGCAGCAGATCGGTTCACTGCATCATCAAGCGCAGCGCCGACCGTCCACATGTCGGTGACAAGCCCATCGCACGTCACACAGCTCGGTCGATGGAATCTGAAGCTTCTGCGAGGGACGGGCCGTCAGGTCACTGAAGATTGTTGGTCACGATGCTGTCGATCGTTTCCGCGTCTCCAAGCAGGCTGCACGTACCCGTTCCGTAAAGGGATACCGGGTCGTTCATCGCGCGGGCCGTCAGCAGAATGCTGAGCATGGCCTGCCCCTTCGTCGTGGTTCCGTCGAAGGCCCAACGCCGGGTAAAGCTCGTATTCGAGCAAGCCGGCGGGGCCGTTCTGGTTCCATTGGAATAGACGAGCACGACACCGCCGGAGAGCGTGACGAAGCCCTGCACCATGCCATTGCTTGAGGTGGATGCATATGCGGACTGCGAAGTCATTGCCAAAGCCATGACAAGATATTTCTTCCAACTCATACTCAAACTCCACTCGTTACAACAGATAAGTCATTTAATCGATGCAGGAATTCCCTTGCGAAGACGTATTCCTGCCCACGTGACGTCTAATTTTGCATTTTAATCACGGTAAAACCGTTCAATGGCACCACAATAACCCTGCTTGCAGCGCCCGAAACCTGATATGTCTTCCGATTACCGGCACTATCATATTCAATATTCGTGCTTAATCCGTTATTGGACGTTCCGGTGTTGCTCGTTGCGACGAGACGCCCAAGCGCGTCATAGGTGTAGGTTGTGGTGCTATTTGCATGGACGGGTAAAATCTGCGCCAGAGCCGCGATGGTACCGACCATGATGAGATTGCGCATCGATGATCTCCTCCAATCTTGTCATAGAAGTTTTTATTGACGATTTATAAATCAACGTCGAATATTTTCGGACGTTCATTTCTATTCTCTACCTATTCTCCAATCCGATCGCTTAACTACCGACTTGGCCATAAGCTACGCCTTCAGTGTCATTCGATCCGCTGACGCATGCACCGGATCCCGAAATGATGACCGGTTTTCCTGTACCTTGAGCAGTGAGAATCATGGCAATCAGCGTCCTGTTGCCGTCGGTACTGGGCGATATTTCCCAACGATTACAGCATGAGCAAGATGGCGTAGCGGTTCTGGAACCGCTGAGAGAGAAGAAGAAACGCCCGCCAGCCCACGCAGTGTTGGTAACAGATCCTGTCTGATCGGACGCATATGCCGGAACGAAAGCCGACAGAGAAGCAGTCAATAGGGACAATCTCAATATCGAAATCTTCATTTCTGAATCTCCGTTCTTCAGATATATTGGATATTTTCGGGTATATGGGATTTTCGAGCGGCATGCGTATATCTGTCCAGATCAATACGAGCCATTATGCTCCGTCCCCCCGATTAGATTCGAATATGATCAATGATCACAGAGAATGTGGTTTCAGCAATCATAAAATGTTAAATCCGATCGACAAACATGGTCCACATCGGAGGTTTATACTTTCTTATCCAGATTCGGATGATCGACAGAGAAATGATGCCGACAACTCCGGAAAATCCGAAATTTCCGAGATATACGGTGACTGCCCAAAGGCCTGGGCGGATTTTAGGGTAATTCGATGATAGTCAATGTCCGCCAGTATTGGTCTGCCACACGATATTTCCGGCGATATCCTTGATCACGACGTTGCCGTCATTCTGAACGGAAATCGTGGCACAATGATATTGATATGTGTTCGATGACCAGACCGAACCGGATCCGGTATAGAGCACGAGATTGCCATCGCTCTGGAATGCCGCCGCATTCGTACCGGATCCGACGGTGTTGGTGGGCCATCCAAGCGGAGTCCAGCCCGAGCCGAAATTACCATAGGCTACCAGATTGCCATCGGCCTGCATCCTGAACTGGAATTTGCCGTTCGGTGAAAAGATGCCGGTATCCGCCAACAGCAACTGTTCCGTCCTGCTGTGCGAGTAGGCCTGCCGATTTCCGGCCGCATCATAGGTATATACGGGCAGATCGCCACTCGCAGGCCGGGCATCGCACACGGTTTTTACCCGGCCCAAACCGTCATAGGTATAAACGGTCCTGGATGGATCCGCGCTGGAGAGCGAGGGAACGCAGAGCAGCACCGTTCCGAGCACCACATTCTTGATAGAAAGCGTATGCGGTACCGGCTTCGAATGAATGGGCGTCGTTCGATCCAGGTTTGCCCGCCTGTCAAAGGCGTTGCCGACTTCCATATGTCGATCGCCAATCCATCGGCCTGTTTTCATGTTTCGTCCACGCCCGCTTCGGCTCGAATACGGCCATTGATCATTATGGAGATTGTTTCATCAAGGCAGATAATTTGAATCCCGATCGACAATATGATCCATATTGGAGGTTCATAGTTTTTTATGTTCGATATTCGCGCCGCCGGCCAAAAGAACCCAGGCAAGGATATGAGCAAACCGGCGTTTCAGAATATCCGGTGGGGATCATGGCCCGCCGCTTTCGGTTTCTCTCCACGATCCGTTTCGTTCCGGCTGAGGCGCAAATGCGAAGACGGCGCAAGCGACATCGTGCCGCTTGCGCCGTCTTCGCATTCGAACCATCTGTGGCCCGCGCTCATTGCGCGGCGATGCGCGCGCTCCCCGATCGCTGTGCCGCGGCGATCACGCCGTCGCGCTGCGCCGTCACCCGGTCCGCCGCATCGATGCGGCAGCGCTGGATCGCTTTCCAGCCCATCGGATCGGCGCTCGATGCGTCGCCGCATGCCGTCGCGATCGCGACCTCGATGCGACGATCGAGGCTCTGGCGCCCCTTTGCGGTGTTGAGGTCGAGGTCGCCATGCGCGACTGCGCGGACGACGGGCGGGTGGCGGGTTTCGGCCGCGGCGGCCGGCGCCACGCACAGGGCTCCGGCAAGCGCGGAGAGCGCTAGCAAGGTCTTCATGACCGTCTCCATTCTGTCTGAGTTGCCGGTCTTGTCCGGCCCGACCGATATACACCGGCATGGCACGCAGGCGTGAACAACGATGTTGCACTGCGATGCTGCATTATTGCAGAATGCCCTGTGCACGCGATCGGGGCATGATGCCGCAGATGCTCGACTGGAACGACCTTCGCTATTTCCTCGCCGTCGCGCGCACGGGCAGCACGCTTGCGGCCGGAAAGTCGCTGCGCGTGAGCCAGACCACCGCCGCGCGCCGGGTCGCCGCGCTCGAGGCGGCGGCGGGCGTGACATTGTTCGAACGGCGCCAGGCCGGCTATGTGCTGACCGTGGTCGGTGAGGCGCTGCTCGAACGCGCCGAAGCGGTGGAGGCGGCCGCGCATCGCTTTGCCGAGGATGCCGGATCGCATGGCCGCGAGGCGAGCGGCACCGTGCGCCTGACCATGCAGGAAATCCACGCCGTCACGATCATGGCGCCGATCCTGCGCGATCTGCGTGAGGCGCATCCCGCGATCCGCATCGAGCTCGACACCAGCGAACAGGTCCGCGACCTGGAGGCGGGAGAGGCGGATATCGCGCTGCGCTGCGCCGGACGCCCGTCAGGCGCGGGACTGGTCGGCCGCCGCGTCGCCGACGAACCCTGGACGGTCTATTGCAGCCGCGATTACGCCGCGCGTCATGGCACCCCGCGCCGCCCGCGCGATATGATCGATCATGTGATCATCGGCGGCGGCGGCAAGGGCGTCTGGCGCATCTACCGCGCCTGGCTGGAACAATATGGCCTGGTCGACACCGTCGCCATCCATCATGATTCGCCGACCGGCCTGCTCTCCGCGGTGCGATCGGGCATGGGGCTCGCCACCCTGCCCTGCTTCGTCGCCGATACCGATCCCGAACTGATCCGCTGCATCCCGATTCCCAAAGAAGTGGAACGCGGCGTCTGGCTGCTCACCCATGAACGGCTGCGTCATACGCCCCGGGTGCGAGTGGTGCTCGATTTCGTCGGCGAACGGCTGACCCAGATCGCGCGCAGACAGGAGCAGGCCGCGATCGGCATGGCGCCCGGATCGATCATGCCCGCGGCGGAAGACGCAAAAGCCTGACCCGCCCGCTCCGGTTATGGATCAGTCCGGCTTGCGCTGGGCGTCCGCCGCGCGAACCGCGTCCAGGCATCGCCGATAATCCGCGATCTCCCGCGCAATCTCGGTATCGTTGATCGGTCGGCCGCGCAGCGCCTTCCAGATTTCGAGCGCCAAGGTTTCGTCGAGTCCCATTCCGCTTCTCCTCCGCGTCTCCATGCGCATGGACCCCATGGCAGGGCGTGGCAAGCAGCGGTACGACACGGCCTGCGCGCCCGCACCAGGCTGGAGCGAGATCCAGCTGGATTGAAGCACCTGTGTCATTCCCGCGCATGCGGGAATCCAGCTATTCCGTGAAGCATCAGAAGGAAGAAGGAGCTGGATTCCCGCATGCGCGGGAATGACAATGCGAGGTGCTCAACCTCGACGGATCAGCCCCTAAAGCGCGGCGGTGCGATCGGGGCGGCCGATCCGTTCGCGCACGTCCCAGCCCGCATTCTTCGCGAGATCCTTGGCGAGCCAGGACCAGCCCCATAATGTCATTGCCTTGATCTGCATGTTCGACGGGCGCTCGGCCTGGATCAGCAAGACCTCTCCGCTGTCCATTTCGGGGCCGTCGGTGCAATCCTTGGTCACCGCCAGCCAGGATGTATCGCTCAGTTCGAACAGCGAAAGCTCCTTCCAGCCGCGATCGTCCTTGTTGCCGGTGATGGTCGCGATGATCCTGCCATCGAACACGACATCGGCCGCATCGCGGCGTGACACGGTCGTCGAAACAAATCCGGCGTTCATGGGTGATTCCTGACATTGGCGGCGGCAGTGGCGCCGTCATCCGCCTTATGCCACGACAGGTCTTAACGACCGTCCCGAGCCTCCGTCAGCGGCCCGGGCCGCGCGAACAGATAGCCTTGCCCGAGCACGCAGCCGAGCTCGATCAGCCGCCGGCGCTGGGCGGCCGTTTCGACCCCTTCGGCGATCACCGATTTGCGCAGCCCCTGCCCGAGCCCGATGATCGCGCGCACGATCGCCTCGCTGCTGCCGTCGGCGTCGAACAGGCTGAGGATGAAGGACCGGTCGATCTTGAGGATGTCGATCGGCATACGCTTCAGATGGATGAGCGAGGCATAGCCGGTGCCGAAATCGTCGAGTGCGATCTGAAGCCCGGCATCATGGAGCATGTGGAGCGCTTCGCTCATCGCATCGACCGAACGGCCGAGCACGATATCCTCGGTCACCTCGATGCACAGCCGGCCGGGCGCGACGCCGGCACTCTCCAGCCGGTCGAGCAGGCGGCGGGCGGCGTGTGCGCCGTCGAGCTGCGCGGCGGTGAAGTTCATCGCGACCGCCGGCATCTCGTCGGGGCGCTCGGCCAGCGTCGCAAGCACGCGCGAGAGGACACGATCCTGTACCGCCGTGCCGATCTTGGGATCGACGAGCACGCTGCCGAACACCGCCGGCGTCAACACGCCATGTTCGGGATGCTGCCAGCGCAGCAGCGCTTCGTAACTGGTCGGCCGGCCGCTCTCCAGCGCGACGATCGGCTGATAATGGAGGACGAATTCGTCGCGCTCGAGGCCGAGATGCGCGTCGCGCGCCAGAGCGGCGCTGCGATCGATCTCCGCGCGCAGGCTGGGATCGTAGCGATGCAGGCGACGGCGCCCGCGCTGCTTCGCCTCGTACAAGGCGAGATCGGCATTCTTGTAGAGCGGGTCCGCATCGAGCGCGTCCTCGGGATAGCGCGCCATGCCGATGCTGAGCGACAATGCCCAGCTCCGCCCGCCATGCGTCCAGATCTCGCCCTGCATGATGTCGAGCGTTTCGGAGATTTCGGCGATCCGCCGCTCGTCCGCCCGGGTCAGGATCAGCGCGAATTCGTCGCCACCGATACGCGCCACATGTTCGTCGGCGCCGACCGCACCGTTCAGCATCTCGCCGACATGCACGAGCAGCGCATCGCCGCCGTCATGGCCCAGCCGGTCGTTGATCTCCTTCAGATTGTCGACGTCGATCAGATACAGCTGGATGCCGCGCGCGGTCGATTCCATGCTGGTGCGCAGCGCCGCCTGAAAGGAGGCGCGATTGCCCAGGCCGGTCAGGAAATCGGTCTGCGCGGCGCGGCGCAGCGTCTCGCTTTCGATCGTGATCGCGGCGCGCGCCTGTTCGGCCAGATCGCGTTCGCGCCGCAACAGGCGGAAACGATCGGCGATGGCGAGCGACAATGCGATCGATTCGAAGGCGAGCGTGGCGAAGGTCGCCAGATCGACCAGATCGTTCTGCGGCAGGAAACCCAGATTGCGCGCCAGCCGCAGCGCAAAGATGATCAGCACCGGCGTCCAGCCCAGCAGATAGAACCAGACGATGCGGCTGCCCCGGCGGATCGCGTAGCAGACCCCGATGAACACCGAGATCGCGCTCGCCAGGATGGCGTAATTCATCAGCCGGTCCATCAGGGCGGCGGGAAGCAGTTGATCAGCCGATGCGGCGGCGCCGAGCAATATTCCGATCAGCGCCAGCGCGCGGCCTGCCCGATGCAGCCATTGCGGCAACACGCCCTCTTCGACCACCGCCAGGAAAAAGACGTTGCCGGTGCCGATCATGATGCCGACCAGGATGAAGTCGAGCCGAACCGCGACCGGCCCGACGAATCCGGGCAGCAGCAGCGCGATCACATTGGTCCAGATCAGCCCATAGGCGAGCACGGTGGCAGCCCAGATGAGATACCAGCGCTGGAACACCTGGCGATGGCCGATATAGATCACCAGATTATAGGCGAAGGCCGACAGCAACGCGCCGCTGAAAAGGCCCATCAGCAACAGCCAGCGATCGCTCAGCTTTTTGGCCGTTTCCGGGCTCGCCGCCGTCACCTTGCGCATCAGGCCTAGGTCGGCGAGCTTGAAATAGCCGATATGGATCTGCCGGACGTCACGGCCTGCCTGGTCGACGATGAAGCGCTGCAATCCGCCAGGCGCCCAATTCTTGTCGAGATCGCCGGCCGCCCGCACGATTTCCTGGCTGCGCCCATGCGAGTCGACGACCACGATCGCGATCCGGTCGAAACGCGCCTGATCGATGAGCAGGCGCCATCTTACCGGCAGCGCCGCCATCCCGGCCGCATCCGCGCCGGCGAGCCGCGTGGTATCGAGCCGCAGCCAGAGCCAGCGGTCGTGATAGCCGGCCGCCTTGCTTCCGCTGCAATCGAAGGTCAGGCCGCGAACCGTCTGCGCATCGGGCGCGCGATCCGCCGGCGCGTTCGCATGGCAGAAATGCGACCGCAGTTCGACGCTTTCCGCCGATGCCGCCCCCGGCCACAGGACCGCGAGAAGCAGGAACAGGATCGGCAGGATGTTACGTACGGACACTCGGCTCCCTTCGCGTCTGGGTCGTTAGGCCCGCCATGCTGAAGAGAAGCTAAACGCGCTAAATGATATCAGGGTGCATGGACGGTTAATCCTGATCGGTGATCCGGCATCCGCGATCAGCGTGGGACGAGCGCGAGGATGAACAACAGGCCCCCCAGCGTCGGCGCGATCGTCCGCACGGTGTTCCAGCGCGTCCACACCCTCAGATAATGCGCCCATAACGCCGCTTCCTCCGCAGGCTGGACCGCGACGAGCCGATTGTTGAGGGGCACGTTGAAGACCATCGTCACCCCGAAACAGCCGACCAGATATAACAGGCTGGCGACCAGGATCAGGCCCGAACCCGCGCGATCCCAGGCGAACAGCGCCCAGCCCGCCAACACCAGGCTGAACAGCGCCATGCCCATGAACGGGATCATGAAGCTGGGCGTGAACACGGTGACGTTGATCGATCGCATGGCATTGGCGCCCTGTTCGGACGGAATCCGCCCGAGACCGGCCATCACGAAGGACGAGAAGGCATGGAAGATTCCGCCGACGACGATGCTGCCGATCGCGGCGACGAGAAGCGATATGAAAATGATCGTGTCGGTCATGGCGATACTCCCTTCAAAGGGGTTCGACGGAGGCGAGACTGTCTTCCCGCCCAAAATTTGTCACGGCTTTTGTCGCGAGCGCGTTTTTCCATCGCCAGCCGCCGCGCGGACGGGCAATAGTCGCACCATGTGCGTTCTGGCTTTCGCATGGCGGTCGCATCCGCGCTGGCAGTTGATCGCCGCCGGCAATCGTGACGAGCTTCATGCCCGCCCCGCCGCCCCGCTCGCGCGATGGGCGGATCCCGATCATCTGATCGCCGGGCGCGACCTGGCATCGGGCGGCACATGGCTCGGCGTTTCGGAACAAGGCCGCTTCGCCGTCGTCACCAATTTGCGCGGCTATGGCGGCCCCGAGCCGGATCGCGCCTCGCGCGGCACGCTGATCGCCGATCTGCTCGCGGGCGAAGGCGATTATGCCGATCCCGACCACGCGACGCTGTCGGATTTCAACCCGTTCAACCTGATCGTCGCCGACCGGGAACGCGCGCTGTTCCTGTCGAATCGGCCCGGGGCGACACGCAGCCTCCTGGCGCCCGGCATTTACGGCGTCTCCAACGGCACGCTCGACGAACCCTGGCCCAAGACGCTCAGGCTGAAAGAACTGATGCTCGACTGGATCGTCCGCGGCGCGCCGCATCCCGCAACCCTGCTCGACGGCCTGCGCGAGGACGTGCTGCCCGATGTCGGGCTCCGGACCGCAGCCGCATCGGACGTGCCGCAGGAACCAGCATTGTCGCCGATCTTCATCCGCAATCCGGTCTATGGCACGCGGTGCAGCACCGTGGTCGCGATCGACGAACGCGGCCATGGCGTCATCATCGAGCGGCGCTACACGCCGGCGGGCGGCGCCGCGGGGGAAACCGCGCTAAGCTTTGCCTGGCCGGGCTGATCGGTCCGCGCGTCAACCGGCAAAGCGATAGGGGCTGAAACAGCCGGCGTCGGGATCGGGCGCGCCCGACAGATCGGCCGCGATGATCTCCGCCGCCAGCCCGGCAAAGGCGATGCCGTTGCCGCCGAAACCCGCCGCGATCCACAGATGTTCGGCATTGGCGGCACGGCCGATCGCGGGCAGACCGTCGGGCGACGCGCCGAAGGTCGCGGCCCAGCCCCGATCGACCGCGATCGCCCCCGATCCAAGCATCGCCTGCAGCTTTGCCGAGATGAGTCCCGCCTTTGCCTCGATCAGCGCGTCGCGGCGAACGGGATCGTGGAAATCCTCGTCCTCGCCGCCCGCGACGATACGGCCGTCGGCTGTGGTGCGGACATAGAGATAGGGATCGGCGGCTTCCCAGATCATCGCATTCTCGCGCCACAGCGGCGCCAGCCCCGGTGCGCTGGCAAAGGCGAAGCTGGAGAGCAGCGAGAAATCCGCGGGCAGGAACATCCGCGCCCGCTCATAACCGCCGGCAAGGATCGCGGCCTTCGCCACAAGCCTTGCGCCATCGCCCAGGATCAGCGCGATCCCGTCGGAATGCTGTTCGAGCGCAACCACGTCGCGCGGATAGCAAAGTGCTGCGCCGCGCGACTTTGCGAGATCGAGCAAGCCGTGGGTCAGCGCGACCGGATCGACTTCAAACCCGCCGGTCGACACCAGCCCCGCGCGCGGCGCGATGCCGAAGCGGTCCGCGACCGCCCCGGCGTCCAGAAATGCGCTTGGCAGGCCGTGGGCGCGATGCATCGCGCCCTCCTCGGCCAGCGCTTCGGCGTCGAGCAACGTGCCTTCCAGATACAGAGTCGGCCGATCGACCCGGGCGCATTCAATGCCCAGCGCATCGATCCGTTCGCCCAGCGCCCGCACCGCCCCATGGACGCGGATCCAGCGACGCGCGGCCTCCGGCTCGCCGATCCTTCGCGACAAATGGATCAGCGGGACGTCCATGGCCCACATCAGTTCCGCGGTGGACGCGCCGGTGCTGCCATGGCCCGAGGCGCGCCTGTCGAGCAGGACGACGCGATGCCCATCGGCGCTCAGCCGTTCGGCGAGGATCGATCCCATGATTCCCGATCCAACGATCGCGATATCGGCGGTGTCGGGAAGCGGATCGGCGGGTGGCGCAGGCCGATCGCGCGGTTGCCAGACCGGATCGCCACCGCGAAGGTCGTGATGCTCGGTCAGGTCCATCGGGAATTGAACCCCCGACCCGGCCGAAAGGTTGCGCCGGGTTCAGACGCGCTTGCGCGCCAGCCGGCCGTCGATCCACACCAGCACGAAGCCGACGACGAGAAAGCCGACGGCCATCGCCAGCGCATTCGTCAGCGTCGCACCCCATCCGATCTGCGCGACGTTCATGAAGGGATAGGGATAACGCCCCTCGATCGCACCCCGCATCAGCGCATAGCCGAAATACAGGACAGGAAGGCCGGCCCAGACGAACGGATCGCGGCGCGTCATCCCGCCCTTGGGGGCGAACAACAGCCAGTAAAGCGGCACGAGAACCGGCGTGACGCTGTGGAGCAGCAAGTCCGCCAGCGCGGCCCCGCCGCTCAATTCCAGCAATCCGCGCAACAACAGCGCATAGACCACGCCGACGAGCAGCATCGCGATCACCACCCCGCCGATCAGCACGGGTGCAGCGAAACCCTGCCTGCCGAGCGCGATCCCGGTCAGCACCATCGCCGCGAGCAGGTTCGCGATGATCGTGAAGAAAAGCAGCATCGCCCAGATCGCCCCCATTGCCGAACCCGCCAGGCCGATACTGGCATCGAGCTGCACCGCCATCCCGACCCAGCCGACCAGCGCGACCAGCCCCGCTGCCACTCTCCCGACGCCCGATCCCGTATCGATCATCGATCCCCTCCGTCATCGCCGTTGAGCGCGACCACATCGGGCATCCGCCCGAGCATGCGGCGCAGGAAAATGACGAGCTGCGCTTCCTCGTCCGCGCTGAAATCCTGAAGCAGCACACGGGCGCGCTCCAGCGCCACCGGCACCGCCCGATCCTGCAGCGCCGCGCCGCTGGCGGTCAGCGACCAGCGGCGATAGGCCGGGTGCCGATCGTCGGGCCGGCTGACCACCAGGTCCCGCGCCTCCAGCGCCTTCAGCGTCCGGCTGGTCGCGCCGGGATCGAGCCCCATCACCTCGCAAAAGCGCTGGCCGAGAATGTCGGGTTCGACCGCGAGCATCGCCAGCACGCGGAATTCGGTGATGTTGAGCCCGAACCGCGGGCGATAGGCGGCCGAACCGCTCGAGGTCAGTTTGGTCGCGACGAAATTGATCAGCACGGAGACGGATCGATCCAGATCCATCGTCAACTGTGCAGGGTGCGCGCGCGGCTTGTCGGTCTCGGTCATCGCGTCAGCCTACAATATGCCCGCCGCCTGCCAAATCGCGATTGCAGATTGACATATCATATTGACTTATCAATATGATCGCGCAGGAGGCCCATGCAATGCGATCCCCTTATGCGATCTATGACGGCGATCCGCCGCCCGGCGTGCCGGTGCTCGATATCGACCCGTTCGACACGGATTATTTCGACGATCCCTATCCGGCGCAGGCGGCCATGCGCGCGGCGGGCCCCTATTTCTGGCTATCGCGCTACGGCATCGGTGCGGTGGCCCGCCACGACAGCGTCCGCACGGTGCTGACCGACTGGCAGAGCTATTGCTCCTCGCGCGGCGTCGGCATGGAAGATTTTGCGCGCCATGGCCGGTTCCGGCTGCGCAGCCTGATCCTCGAAGTCGATCCGCCCGAGCACGACGCTGCGCGCCGCGTGCTCAACCGCGTGCTATCGCCCGCCGTGCTGGCGAAACTTCGCGAGGACTTCTTCGCGGCGGCGGACGACATGGTCGCCGACCTCGTCCATCGCCGGACCTTCGACGCGATCGCCGATCTTGCACGCGCCTATCCGCTGCGCGTCTTCCCCGACGCCGTCGGCATGGGCCCCGAAAATCGCGAGAAGCTGCTTCCCCATGCCGATGCGCTGTTCAACTCGTTCGGCCCGCGCAATGCGCTGTTCCAGGCATCGACCGCGAAAGTGAATTTCGAATGGATCGAGGCGCAGGGCCATCGCGACCGGTTGGCAAACGGCGGTCTCGGCATGATGATCCATGAAGCGGCGGATCGCGGCGAGATCGGCCGGAACGACGCGCCGATGCTGGTCCGGGCGCTGCTCCAGGCGGGGCTCGACACGACGATCAATTCGATCGCGGCGGCAGTCCATGCACTGGCACGCTTCCCGGCCGAGTTCGACCGGCTGCGCGCCAGCCCCGAACTGGCCAGGAACGCATTCGAGGAAGCGGTGCGTTTCGAATCCCCCGTCCAGACCTTTTTCCGCACCGCGACCCGCACCACCGAACTGGGCGGCCTGCCAGTGCGCGAAGGCGACAAGATCCTGATGTTCCTGGGCGCCGCCAATCGCGACCCCGATGCCTGGGACGAACCCGACCGCTACGATATCGGCCGCCGCACGACCAACCATGTCGGCTTCGGCGCGGGCATCCATAGCTGTGTCGGCCGGCTGCTCGCCCGGATGGAGGGCGAAGCGGTGCTGACCGCCCTGGCCCGCCGGGCACGCCGCATCGGCCTCGCGGGCGCGCCCGTCCGCCATTACAACAACACGATCAGGAGCTGGTCGAACCTGCCCGTGGAGGTGGTTGCGGCATAGGGACGGAGAGTCCGATCGCGCCCTAGGGCATGTGATCCGCCGAAAGCGGATCACATGCCCTACGCTTTTGTTTTGTCGCGATTTTCGAGTCGTTCGATGATTCCATCGAACTACAAATCGCTCAAATGCTTCAACGTCGCGACCGCGATGCCGGGAAAATCGCTGAACACGCCGTCGACGCCAAGCGCGGCGAACTGCCTGATCTCTGCCGCGACATCGCCGGCCTTGCGCGGATCCACGCCCTTTCGCATCTCCAGCGGCAGGAAATAATTCTCGGTGCGGAAGGTCCAGACATGGACCTTGAGGCCCGCCGCATGCGCGTCCTTGACCAGGCTGGTCGGCGCGCCCGAACGGCCAAGCACGGTGCGCGGTACGATCAACTCCTTGGCCGTGCCGATGCCGTCGGCGGTCTTCGCCACCTCGGCAAGCCCGGCGGGTGTCGCCAGCGCGGCATAGGTCTTGCCCGATCCATCGGCCGGCCCGCCGCTGGCATCCATCAGGAAGATCAGCCTGAGCCCGGTCAGGCCGCGCAGCGTCTTCAGATTCTCCAGTTCGAACGACTGGATGAAGACCGGATCGTCCTTCGCCTTATAGCCGTTCTTCGCGAGCAGCGCGGCCAGCGGCTCCTCGAGAGCCAGGCCGATCGAGCGGAAATAGCTGGGATGCTTGGTCTCGGGATACAGCCCGATCCGGCGGCCGGTTTCCTTCTCCTTCGCCCGGGCAAGATCGATGATCTCCTGGAAGGTCGGGATCTCGAACTTGCCGTCATAGGCCGCGTTGCCGGGCCGCAGCATCGGCAGCCTTTCCTTCGC
The DNA here is from genome assembly GCF_058787155.1 of Sphingobium sp. FW305-3-2-15-F-TSA7. NCBI lineage: Bacteria > Pseudomonadati > Pseudomonadota > Alphaproteobacteria > Sphingomonadales > Sphingobiaceae > Sphingobium > Sphingobium sp. FW305-3-2-15-F-TSA7. The sequence goes on from NZ_JBYSZM010000023.1 coordinate 19,635, forward strand.
GCGCAACGTCTTCAGCTCGGCAAGCGTGAAATCCTCGGTGAACCAGCCGGTCACCGACTGGCCGTCGATCGTCTTCTTCGCCTTGCGCGCCGCGAATTCGGGATGATCGGCGACATCGGTGGTGCCCGATATCTCATTCTCGTGGCGCGCCACCAGCACGCCGTCACTGGTCATCACCAGATCGGGCTCGATGAAATCGGCCCCCTGCTCGATCGCCAGCGTATAGGATGCGATCGTATGTTCGGGCCGCTCGCCGCTGGCGCCGCGATGCGCGATCACGATCGGACTGGCGAGCGCCGGCGCGGTCATCGCAAGCGACGCCAGTGACAGGAAAATGAACCAGCGCATGAAACCCTCCGCATCGCGAAGCCATTCCCTGGCGCGGCTTGGTTACGCCTTGATGGCGGCTTCATAACGTTCGGGCTTGAACCCGACGATGGTCTCGCCGCCCAGGTCGAGCACCGGCCGCTTGATCATCGACGGATTGGCCTGCATCAGCGCCACCGCCTTGTCGGCATCGATGCCCTGCTTGTCGGCATCGGGCAGCGCGCGAAAGGTGGTGCCGGCGCGGTTGAGGATCACTTCCCAGCCATGTTCGGCCACCCAGCCGCGAAGCTTCGCCGCGTCGGCGCCCAGCGCCTTGTAATCGTGGAAATCATAAGCGACGCCATGGCTCTCCAGCCAGGTCCGCGCCTTCTTGATCGTGTCGCAATTCTTGATGCCGTACATTGTAATGGTCACGCGTCACTCCCGCTCACCGAATTCCGAGACGATCCGGCTGCCGCCGCGCAGCAGCCGGCCTCCGGCATGTTCCTCGCATGCGTCCTCCGCCTCCTGCACGCTCTGGAAAATGCCCAGCTTCTCCCAGCCATACCAGCGGCGGCGCTGGGCGATGTACCAGTCGGTCCAGGTGCGACCGCTGAAGATCGCCTCGATCATCGACTTGCGCTGATGGATCACGCGATACCGGGTCTTCGTCACTTATTGTCCAGCCTCTTGCCGATCGTCGCCACCTTTTGAACCTCATAGCCGATGGCGGCGTAGAAACCGAGCGCCTGAACATTGTCGTCGCGCACCATCAGGCGAATGGCCGGACAATCGCGCGCTTCAAGCCAGGTTTCGGCTGCAAGCATCAGATCGCGCCCGAGCCCGGAGCGCCGCCGATCGGGGGCGACCGCGAGATAATAGACCCAGCCGCGATGGCCGTCGAAACCGACCATCACCGAACCGACGAGCACGCCACCATTCCATGCGCCAAGGATCACGGACACCGGTCCTTCGATCGCGATCCGCGCATCCGATGCCGGATCGTTCCAGGGACGCGTCAGCCCGCACGCGTCCCACAGCGCCGCAAGCGCGGGAATAGCGTCGACGCCGAGCGGTGCGATCATGCCCCGCTCCGCATCGCCGTCACCTCGATCTCGATCTTCATCTCGGGCGCGACGAAGCCGGAGACGATCAGCCCGGTCGCCGCCGGCCGGATCTCGCCAAAGGTTTCGGCGAGCACAGGCACGATCGCGTGCCACCAGGCGATATCGGTGACGTAATAAGTGGCGCGCACGACATCGGCCATGGCGAAGCCCGCCTCGTCCAGCGCGGCGGCAATCACGCGAAAGGCGTTGCGCGCCTGCTCCGCCGCGTCGTCGGGCATGATCCGCGTGTCCGGATCATAGCCGGTGCAGCCCGCCACGAAGCAGAAATCGCCCTGCACCACCGCGCGCGAATAGCCGATGGTCGCTTCGAAAGGCGATCCGCTCGAAATCAGACGACGGCTCATGGGCATCACTCCTGCGATTCTGGATGGTGCCCGAATAACCCGCCAACACGCGTCCGCAAGAGCATCTCCAATACTTAGGATTTGACCTAAGTATTGGAGATGCTCTACGACACCGTCATCGAGTCGCAGCGAGGATCGCATGATGATGCCAGCCAGCCAGACCGCACCGGTGATAGACGGCATCTTCAGGGCGCTATCCGATCCGACGCGGCGCCATGTGCTGGAACGGCTGAGCGCGCGGCCGGCCTCGGTGAGCGAGCTAGCCGCCCCCTATCGCATGGCGCTGCCAAGCTTTGTCGAGCATCTGAAGGTGCTGGAGAAAAGCGGGCTGGTGCGTTCGCGCAAGGCCGGGCGGGTGCGCACCTACAGCCTCGCGCCCGAGCAGTTGAAGCTTGCCGAAGACTGGCTGGGGAAGCAGCGCACGCTCTGGGAGCGACGGCTCGACCGGCTCGATGCCTATCTGTTGACGATGAAAGAGGAGACGCCCGAATGACATCCCCCCTTGGAAAGCCCGATCCCAAGCTGGATCTCGTGCTCGAACGCGAGATCGACGTGCCCGTCGAACTGGTATGGAAGGCATGGACCACGCCCGACCACCTCAGGAACTGGTTCGTGCCCAAGCCCTGGACGGTCACCGAATGCGAGATCGACCTGCGCGTCGGCGGCACCTTTCGCACCGTGATGCGCTCGCCCGAGGGCGACGAATTCCCCAATCTCGGCTGCTATCTGGAGATCGTGCCCAATCAGCGGCTGATCTTCACCGACGCGCTGCTGCCCGGCTTCCGCCCGGCGCCCAAGCCCTTCTTCACTGCCGGCCTGCTGCTCGAACCCACCGCGACGGGCACGCGCTACACCGCGGTCGCGGTCCATGCCGACGAGGCCGGCCGCGAAACCCACGAGAAAATGGGTTTCCACGAAGGCTGGGGCACGGTGGTCGACCAGATGGTCGCCTATATCAAGGCCAATTGACCCGCATTGTCAGCGGGATTTCAGCGCCCGCCGCATATCCATGCGGCGGGCGACCATTCTAAAAAATAGAACATAATATCGGAACTTATCCCAGTATTTCGTCGAAGCAATTCTCCATATCACCGGCTTCACGGCAGCGCTGCTGGCCGGAGCAAGCCAAGGAATGGAGATTTCACGATGACCCTCACCGCCACGCCGACCCCGGGCAAGAGCCTGCTTTCCCCGACCGATCACGCGCTGGTCCTGATCGATTTCCAGTCGCAAATGGCCTTCGCCACCAAGTCGATCGATCCCACGCTGCTGCGCAACAATGCCGCGCTGGTCGCCAACGCCGCCGCAGGCTTCAACGTCCCCACCATCCTGACCACCGTCGCCGAAAAGAGCTTTTCCGGGCCGATGTTCAGCGAGGTCACCGATGCCTTTCCGGGCCAGACACTGCTCGACCGCACGTCGATGAACACATGGGAAGACGCGGCGGTGATCGACGCGGTCAACCGGATCGGCAAGGAACGTCTGGTGTTCGCGGGCCTGTGGACCTCGGTCTGCATCGTCGGCCCCGTCGCTTCCGCGATCGACCAGGGCTTCGACGTCTATTTCATCGCCGACGCCTGTGGCGACATTTCCGAGGAAGCGCATGAACGCGCGGTCCAGCGCATGATTCAGCTCGGCGCCAAGCCGATGACCGCGCTGCAATATCTGCTCGAACTGCAGCGCGACTGGGCGCGCGCCGAAACCTACGACTTCACGACCGGCGTCGCGAAGCGATGGGGTGGCGCCTATGGCCTGGGCGTCACCTATGCCAAGACCATGTTCGGCGCGTCCGAGGGCGGCCACGCCTGACCCTTTGCGGGCCGGGCACCCGCCCGGCCTGTCCATCGATCGCATCATATCGAAAGGATTCCGCCATGAGCTTCGTGACCACCAGCGACGGCACCCGCATCTTCTACAAGGACTGGGGCAGCAAGGACGCCCAGCCCATCGTCTTCTCACACGGCTGGCCGCTCAGCGCCGATGCATGGGACGGACAAATGCTCTTCATGCTCCAGCAGGGCTATCGCGTCGTCGCGCACGACCGTCGCGGCCATGGCCGCTCGGACCAGCCCGCCACCGGCAACGACATGGACAGCTATGCCGACGACCTGGCCGCCGTGATCGACGCGCTCGACCTGAAGCAGGCGATATTGGTCGGCCATTCGACGGGCGGCGGCGAGATCAGCCATTATGTCGGCCGCCATGGCACCGCCCGCGTCGCGAAGATGGTGCTGGTCGGCGCGGTGCCGCCGACCATGGCGAAGAGCGAGGCCTATCCCGACGGCCTGCCGATCGACGTGTTCGACGGCATCCGCAAGGCGGTGCTCGACAATCGTTCGCAATTCTATCTCGATCTGCCGACCGCATTCTTCGGCTTCAACCGCGACGGCGTCGAGCCCAATGAAGGTCTGCGCCAGTCCTTCTGGGCGCAGGGCATGGCGGGATCGGTCCTCGGCCAATATCTGTGCGTCCGCGAATTTTCCGAGGTCGACTATACCGAGGATCTGCGCAGCATCGACGTGCCGACGCTGGTGATCCATGGCGATGACGACCAGATCGTGCCGATCGGCAATGCCGGTCTCCTCTCCGCGAAGATCGTGCCGAACGCGACGCTCAAGATCTACGAAGGCGCGCCGCACGGCCTGACCGCCACGCATCAGGATCGGCTCAACGCCGATCTCCTCGCGTTCGCGCGTATCTGACAGGACGGGAGGACGGATCGATGAAACCCTATCTGCTTTCGCTGGGTGCGGGGCTGCTGGTCGGCATCGTCTACAGCCTGCTCAACGTCCGTTCCCCCGCCCCGCCGACGATCGCGCTGATCGGCCTGCTCGGCATCCTGCTCGGCGAACAGGTGTTGCCCGTCGCCAAGCGGGTGTTCCGGGGCCAGGATGCGCTGGCCTATGTCCGGACCGACTGCGCCGACCAGGTGCTCGGCGCGCCAGCCCGGGCAAATCGGAAGGATGAAACCGCATGAGCCGTTACACCCGCCGCCAGACGCTTGCCGGCGTGGGTGCCGGCGCTGCCGCCGCCCTCGCCGCCCCCTCCTTTGCTTCAGCCGGAAGACCCGCCATGCCCACTCTCGTTCTGACCAACGCCAAGGTGACCACGCTCGATCGCGAAAACCCGCAGGCGCAGGCCGTGGCGATCCGCGACGGCACCTTCATCGCCGTCGGCTCCGAACAGGAGGTCCGCGCAGCCGCCGGCGCCGACGCGACCGTGATCGACGCAGGCGGCCGTCGCCTGATCCCCGGCCTGATCGACAGCCACATCCACGTCATCCGCGGTGGCCTCAACTATAATATGGAGCTGCGCTGGGAGGGTGTTCCGACGCTGGCGGACGCCATGGCGATGCTCAAGCGCCAGGCGGAGAACACGCCTCCGCCGCAATGGGTGCGCGTCGTCGGCGGCTTCACCGAGCATCAGTTCGCCGAGAAACGGCTGCCGACGATCGAGGAGATCAACGCCGCCGCCCCGGAGACGCCGGTGTTCATCCTGCACCTTTACGATCGCGCACTGCTCAACGCGGCGGCATTGCGCGCGGTGGGCTATACCAGGGACACGCCCAATCCGCCGGGCGGCGAGATCGTCCGCGACGCGGCGGGCAACCCGACCGGCCTGCTGCTCGCGCAGCCCAACGCCACCATCCTCTATGCGACGCTCGCCAAGGGGCCGAAGCTGCCGCCCGAATATCAGCTCAACTCGACCCGCCATTTCATGCGCGAGCTCAATTCGCTGGGCGTCACCAGCGTCATCGACGCGGGCGGCGGTTTCCAGAATTATCCCGACGATTACGAGATCATCGAGAAACTGCACCGCGACGGCGAACTGACTTTGCGCATCGCCTACAACCTGTTCACCCAGAAGCCGAAGGAGGAACTGAAGGACTTCGCGACCTGGTCCACCCAGGTGAAGCCCGGCGACGGCGACGACAGCTATCGCCACAATGGTGCGGGCGAGATGCTGGTCTATTCGGCCGCCGATTTCGAGGATTTCCGCGTCGCCCGGCCGGACATGCCGCCGAACATGGAAAGCGACCTGGAACCGGTGATCCGCCTGCTCGCCGAACGGCGCTGGCCGTGGCGGCTGCACGCGACCTACGACCAGACGATCGGCCGCGCGCTCGACGTGTTCGAAAAGGTCGATCGCGACATTCCACTGAAGGGCCTCAACTGGTTCTTCGACCATGCCGAGACGATCAGCGACCGCAATATCGATCGCATCGCGGCGCTGGGCGGCGGCATCGCCGTGCAGCATCGCATGGCCTATCAGGGCGAATATTTCGTCGAGCGCTATGGCGCGAAGGCGGCCGAACGCACCCCGCCGATCAAGATGATGATGGCGGCGGGCATTCCCGTGGGCGCCGGCACCGACGCAACACGCGTGGCGAGCTACAATCCCTGGGTCTCGCTCTCCTGGCTGGTGACGTCGAAGACGGTGGGCGGACTCAGGCTCTATCCGCAGGCCAATCGGCTCGATCGCGAAACGGCGCTGCGGCTGTGGACCGAGGCGAACACCTGGTTCTCCAACGAACAGGGCAAGAAGGGCCAGATCAAGGCCGGCCAGCTCGCCGATCTCGCGCTGCTTTCGGACGATTATTTCGCGGTGCCCGAAGACGAGATCACCGGCCTGCGCGCCGTGCTGACGATGCTCGGCGGCAAGGTGGTGCATGGCGAAGGCGATTTCGCCGATCTCGCCCCGCCCGCCCCGCGCCCCATGCCGGACTGGTCGCCGGTCGCGACATTCGGCGGCTATTGGCGCAAGCCCGAAACCGCGCAGAAGCTGGCATCGGCCTGCGCCTGCCATTCGGCCTGCCAGGTTCATGGCCATGACCATGCCGCGGCGCTGGGCGCCGCAGTGCCCGCCGCCGACGTCCAGAGCTTCTGGGGCACGCTGGGCTGCGGCTGCTGGGCGGTCTGAGCGTGACGGGCGGGAGAGACAGGATGGCACGGACCGGCACCACACCCCGCCCGATCGCCGCGATCCTCGACTGGCCGGCAAGCTGGTTCGTCGCACGGCTGGCACTGGTCGGGCCCTATCTGATCGGCGGCGTGGTCAAGCTGGCCGACTGGCAGGGCGCCGTGGCGGAACAGGCGCATTTCGGCGTCCAGCCTGCAGCGGTGTTCGCGGCGCTCACCATCCTGGTCGAACTGATCGGTCCCGCGCTGATCCTGTTCGACCGGATGGCCTGGCTGGGCGCCGGCATGCTGGGCGTGTTCACGCTGTTCGCCGCCATCGTCGCCAATGCCTTCTGGACGATGGACGGCCCCGATCGCTTCATGGCGACCAACGCCTTTTTCGAGCATCTGGGGCTGATCGGCGGTTTCGTGCTGGTCGCGATCGTTTCGCACCGGCGGACAGACCGTGGCTAACCGGGCCTTCGCCATCGCCCTGCTGCTGAGCGGCGGCGCGCCCGCGGCGGCGCAGACCGGCGAAGCCTGGCGGGCGCCGACGCTCACCAACACGCGCTATGACGAGGACTGGTCGAAACTCGCCGATCCGGCAGCGCGCGACGGGCGCTGGAGCGAGGCCTTCAAATATATCCCGCTCGACACGACCGGCGATGCATGGCTGACCACGGGCATCGAAGTCCGCCTGCGCTCCGAAAGCAATCGCAACGCGCTGTGGGGCAGCGCCGACGCGCCCGGCGATTCCTATCTCTGGGTCCGCGCCCTTCCCTATGCCGACCTGCATGTCGGCGCGGTCCGCGCGTTCGTTCAGCCGATCGCGGCCTATGCCATCGGCATGGCGCCGGCCGCCGGGCCGATCGACCGGAGCCGCGTCGACCTGCTCCAGGGCTTCGGCGAAGTCGAACTGCCCCTGGACGGCGACACCCGGCTTTCGCTGCGCGCCGGCCGGCAGATGCTGTCATTGGGCACCGAGCGACTGATCGGCACGCGCTACGGCCCCAATGTCCCGCTCGCCTTTGACGGCGCGCGCGCCGATCTGGTGCGTGGCTCCGCGAAAATCAGCCTGTTCGCGGCGCGGCCGGTCAGGCCCGGCACCGGATCGTTCGACGACCGCTCGTCGCCGACAAAGTCGCTCTGGGGCGCCTATGCCGCGCTGCCGGGGCTCGACCTATATTATCTCGGCTATCGCAACAGCGAAGCGCGCTTCGGCGGCGTTTCGGGCGAGGAGCGACGGCACAGCCTGGGGCTGCGCAGCCATGGCGATGCGGGCGACTGGCACTGGAATGTCGAGGCAGTCGCGCAGTTCGGCCGCTTCGCCGGACGGGCGATCAGGGCCCAAAAGATCAGAGCATGGACGCTCGGCAGCGAAGTCGGCCGGCATTTTCCAAGGGCGCCGCTCGCGCCGCACGCGGTGATGCGCTTCAATATCGTCAGCGGCGACCGCGATCCCGCCGACGGCACGCTCGGTACCTTCAACGCGCTATTCCCCAAGGGCAAATATTTCGGAGAGCTCTCCCCGGTCGGCCCCTATAATATCGTCAACCTCAACCCCAGCGTTTCGCTCGACCTGGGCGGCAATCTCTCGCTCGGGATCGCCGGCATGGCCTATTGGCGCTATGCGCGCGGCGACGGCGTCTACGACATTCCCGGCAATCTCATCCGCGCGCCCGGCACGGCGCGCAGCCGCTTCATCGGCAAGGAGATCGAGGCGGCGCTGAGCTGGCAGGCGACGCCCGAACTCGAACTCTCGACATCGCTCTCCGCATTCCAGCCCGGCGGCTTCATCCGCCAGACCGGGCCGGCCCGCACCATCGGCCTGTTCGGCCTAGAAGCCAATTTCCGGATCTGAAAGGCACGCCATGATCATGCCCGCCCCGACCCAATCGCCGCCCCAATCGCCGCCGCTTGCCGGGCTTCTCCTGCTGCTTTCGGTCACCACCGGGCTGGTCGACGCGATCAGCGTGCTCGGCCTGGGCAAGGTGTTCACCGCCAATATGACGGGCAATATCGTCTTTTTCGGCTTCGCGGCGGCGGGCACGCCGGGCTTTCGCGTCGCGCCCTATCTGGTCGCGATCATCGCCTTTCTGGCCGGCGCGCTGGTCGCGGGCCGGACGGGCAAGGCGCATGCCGGCCGGCCGCTGCGCCGATGGCTGATGATCGCCGCGACGATCGAGGCGGTGCTGCTGTGGATCGCCGCCGCCATCGCGATCGACTTCGACGTGGCGACACAGACGCCCGATCGCAGCGTCTATGCCGTCATCATCCTGACCGGTCTGGCCATGGGCTTCCGCAACGCGACCATCCGCCAGCTCAAGGTGCCGGATCTCACCACGACCGTGCTGACGCTGACGCTGACCGGGCTCGCCGCCGATTCGAGCCTGGCTGGCGGCGCCAATATCAACTGGCGGCGGCGCATCGGCAGCGTCGCCGCGATCTTCGGGGGCGCCGCATTGGGCGCGGTGCTGGTGATGCGCACCGGGCTGACAGTGCCGCTGATCCTGGCCGGCGCACTTGTGCTCGCGGGCACCGCCGCCTGCGCGTTCCATCCCGGGTCGGCACGGCCGGCGTGACCGGGCTCAGATATCCCCGAACCCCTCTTCCTCGACATCGTTCGCGCCCAACGCCACGAACTGGTCGAGCAGCCATGACGCGGCCGGTCCGGGCGGGGTGTCGCGGCGCCAAACACCCGCGAAGCGATAGGTGCCGCCGGGATGATCGGGCATGTGCAGGCGCACCAGCGTGCCGGCAACCAGATCGGGCTCGATCATCTGCAGCGGCATGTTGCCCCAGCCGATCCCCTCGCGCAGCAGCGCATGCTTGGCACCGAGATCGGCCAGCCGCCAGGTCTTCGGGCTGAGCACCGAGAAATCCTGCCCCTCGGTGAAGCGCGAGCGATCGGTGAGCACGAGCTGGGTATAATCGCGTCCCGCGCCCGGCGCGATCCGCTCCGTGCGACCCAGCGGATGATCGGGCGCGGCGACGGGCACCATCGGCACCGATCCGGCGGAGATGCATTCGACCCCCTCGACGCCCGCCGCCAATGGCCCCGAAATGCCGACCACGGCGGTCCTGTCGAGCACCATCGCGGTGATCGCGCCCAGTGCCTCGGCATGAAGGCGCAAGGACACCGTCGGGAACTCCGCCGCGAAGGCGCGCAGCACCTTTCCGAGCCGATCGGCGGGCAGCATCACGTCGACGGCCAGGTCGACCTCGGCCTCCAGCCCGTCGAGCAGGCCCTTCACCTTGGCGCGCAAGCCGTCGATGCCCTGCGAGATCGCGCGCGCCTCCGCCAGCAGCGCGCGGCCGGCCGTGGTGAGCACGGGCTTGCGCGATCCCTCGCGCTCGAACAGCGTCAGCCCGAGCTGCTGTTCCAGGTTCACGATGCCATAGCTGATCACCGAAACCGCGCGGTTGAGCCGACGTCCCGCCGCCGCAAAGCTGCCGGTATCGACGATAGCGAGGAAGATTCTGAGCTGGTCGAGCGTGGGCGTGCCCGGGTTCGCCACCTTTCAACTCCTTCGAACATTTATACCGATTTTATGCCAGTTCAATAGAAAGGTCTCAACCTCTATCTCCACACCATCACAGCAGAGGCCCCGACGGGCATCGAGGAGACAGGACATGATCGAACTTCGCCCTTTCGCAGATCTTGGCGGCGCCAATCACGGCTGGCTGGATGCCAAGCATCATTTCTCGTTCGCCGGCTATCACGACGATGCGCGGATGAACTGGGGCGACCTGCGCGTCTGGAACGACGACACCATCGCCCCGAAGACCGGCTTTCCCCCACACCCGCATCGCGACATGGAAATCATCACCTATGTCCGCGAAGGCGCGATCACCCATGAGGACAGCCTGGGCAACAAGGGCAGGACCGAAGCGGGCGACGTGCAGGTGATGTCCGCCGGCACGGGCGTCCGGCATTCGGAATATAATCTGGAGGATGTGACGACGCGGATCTTCCAGATCTGGATCATTCCGTCGAAGACCGGCGAACAGCCGAGCTGGGGCGCCAAGCCCTTCCCCAAGAGCGACCGGGCCGGTCAGTTCGTGGTGCTCGCTTCAGGGTTCGAGAACGACAATGACGCTCTGCCGATCCGCACCGACGCGCGCGTCGTCGGCGCCTCGCTCAAGGCCGGCGAGACAGCGGAATATCCACTCGGCAAGGATCGCCGCGGCTATCTCGTCCCCGCCACCGGCGCGGTCGAGATCGAGGGCATCCGGGTGAATGCCCGCGACGGCGCGGCGATCAAGGATGTCGAGATACTGCGCGTGACGGCGACCGAAGACAGCGAGATCGTCCTGGTCGACGCCGCCTGATCCGGAACGACGGTATCAGCCCGGCTCCTGCCACCCGCCGCCAAGCGCCTTGAACAGATCGACCCGCGCCGAGCCCAGCCGCTGCGCCGAAACGGCGAGCGCGGCGCGGGTGTCGATCAGTTCGCGCTGCGCGACGAGCAGGTCGAGATAGGCGATCGATCCGGCGCGGTAGCGGACATCCGCCAGTTCGAACGCGGTCTGCGCCCGCGTCCGCGCCTCGGTGAGCGCCAGATTGCGCTCGCGCTCGCTGCCGTAGAGCGTGAGCGCCTGTTCCACTTCCTTGAGCGCGGTGATCACCCGGCCATCGAACGCGGCGAGCGATGCCTCACCCTGCGCCTCCGCCTGGCGGATGCGGCTGCGCGCCACCGCGACATTGGGGAAGCTCCACGACAGCAACGGCCCCAGCGAGAAGGAGAAGCTGTCATTGCCGCGCACGCTGTCGTTGCGGAAATAATTGCCCGACGCGCCCAGCGAGATGCGCGGATAGAGATCGGCGGTCGCGACGCCGATCCGTGCGGTATCCGCCGCCAGCATGCGCTCCGCCTCGCGCAGATCGGGCCGCCGGCGCAACAGCGCGGTGCCGTCGCCCACCGGCAGCGCCGCGACGGGCGATGGCGGCGCGGCGCAGCGCGCGGCATCGGCAGGAACGCCGCTCGGCGCCTCCCCCAGCAACGCGGCCAGTTCGAACAGCGCGACGCTGCGCTGCGCGTCCGCCGGCGCGATCGCTGCGCGGGCGTTCGCCACCGCCGTCGCGGCGCGCTCGACGTCGAGCCGGCCGGCCGATCCCGCCCGCTGCTGCGCAGTCACGATGCGCAGCCCATGATCGGCGGTTTCGAGCGAGGCGCGCGCGATGGCGGCGGTTTCGGCGAAGGCGCAGGCGTCGAGATAGGCACGCGCGGTTTCGGCGGCCACCGTCACCCGCACCATGTCGCGCGCGGCCTCCACCGCCTGGGTATCGGCGCGCGCCGCCTCGATCGCGCGGCCGACCCGGCCGAACAGATCGGCTTCCCAGGAAAGCGACAGGCCGCCCGAATAGCTCCATTGCCGGTCCGCGCCGCCCACCGGATTGCCCTGGATCGCATCGCCATAGCTGGCGCCCCCCGAAACGCCCGTGCTCGGCAGGCGGCCGGCGCGCGCCTCCCCCAGCACGGCGCGCGCGCGCGCCAGATTGGCGGAGGCGACGCGCAGATCGGTGTTGGCGGCAAGCGCGCGCGTCACCAGCGCGTCGAGCACCGGATCCTGGTAGAGCCGCCACCAATCGTCGGGCAAGGGCAGCGCCGGATCGGTCGTGGCGATCGTCGTCACGAACGCGCCGGGCGCGGCCGATGCGCGTTCGGGCGGGCGATAGTCGGGGCCGACCGCGCAGGCGGCGGTCGACATCAGCATCAGGGCCTGGATCAGTTTACGCATGAGCAAGCTCCGCTGTGGCGAGTTCATGCTCGCGTGACGACTGCGCCTCGACGCGGTGGTCGCGCGCGATCAGGCTGTAGACGGTGGGCAGGACGAACAGGGTGAAGAGCGTGCCGACCAGCATGCCCATCACCACGACGATGCCGATCGCGAAACGGCTCGATGCACCCGCCCCGCTCGCGAACAGCAGCGGCACGAGCCCGGCGACCATCGCGGCGGTCGTCATCAGCACCGGCCGCATGCGCACCGCCGCCGAACGGCGGATCGCCGCGACGCGATCGAGCCCGTCATGCTTCTGGATCTCGTTGGCGAAGGACACCATCAGGATGCCGTGCTTCGAGATCAGGCCGATCAGCGTGACGAGGCCGATCTGGGTGTAAATGTTGAGCGTGGCGAAACCGAGATAGAGCGGCACCAGCGCCCCGCAGACCGCGAGCGGCACCGTCACCAGGATGACGAGCGGATCGCGGAAGCTTTCGAACTGCGCCGCCAGCACCAGGAAGATGACGATCAGCGCGAAACCGAAGCTGATCGTTAGCCGGTCGCCCTCGCTCACATATTGGCGGCTGTCGGACAGCCAGTCGATCGTCGTGCCGGCGGGGACCTGCTGGTTCTTCAGGAAGTCGACGGCCTGGCCCATGGTGACGCCGGGCGCCAGCACCGCCGACAGCGTCGCCGCGTTCATCTGGTTGAACTGGGGCAGCTTGTTGGCCTGGGGCCGCATGTCGACACGCACGACGGTCGACAGCGGCACCTGCTCGCCCGACGCGGCCTTCACATGGAAGCGGCCGAGATTGTCGGGCGTCAGCCGCTGACCCGGCGGCGCCTGGGTGATCACGTCATAGGAACGATCGTGCCAGTTGAAGCGGTTGATGTAATTCTCGCCCACCAGGATCGCGAGCGTGTCGGCGATCGCCTCCATCGAGACGCCCATCTGGCCCGCCTTGGCGCGATCGACGACGATCCGCGCCTCCGGACTATCGAACGCCAGATCGCTGTCGACAAAGGCGAACAGGCCGCTGCCCCATGCCGCACCCTTGATGCGTTCGAGCGTGGCGAAGATCTCGGGGAATTCGTCGGACGAGCGGATCACCATCTGCACGGGCAGCCCGCCGCTGCCCGCCGGGAGCGGCGCGGGCTGGAACGCCGTGGCATAGATGCCGGTGATGGCGCCGCCCTTGCCGTTCAGCTCGGCCTGGATCTCGTCGGCGGAGCGTGCGCGCTGATCCCAGTCCTTCAGGATGACGCCGCCAAAGCCGTTATTGGTGCCGTCGGTGCCGTTGGCGAACCAGCTGCTGCGATATTCGGAAAGCGTGCGGAACATGCGTTCGATATCGCCGCTGAAGCGCGAGGTGTAATCGATATTGGCATATTGCGGCGCTTTCGACGCGACGAAGACATAGCCCTGGTCCTCCTGCGGCGCGAGTTCGCGCTGCGCGCCGGTGAACAGCACGACGATCGCCGCCAGCACGCCCAGCCCGACGACCAGCACCGCCCCGCGCGCGGCGAGCGTGCGATCGAGGATGCGCGAATAGCCGGCGGTCACCCGCTCCATATTGCGTTCGATCGCCTGGGCGAGCCGCCCTTCGTTGACCTTGGCGTTGAGCAGCACCGAACTCATCATCGGCGACAAGGTCAGCGCGATCACGCCCGATACGATCACCGATCCGGCGAGGGTGAAGGCGAATTCGCGGAACAGCGCACCGGTGAGGCCGCTCATCAGGCCGATCGGCGTATAGACCGCCGCCAGCGTGATCGTCATCGCGATCACCGGCGCCACGATCTCGCGCGCGCCGATCAGCGACGCCCGGATCGGGCTCAGCCCCTCCTCGATATGGCGGTGGATATTCTCGACCACGACGATCGCGTCGTCGACGACCAGGCCGATCGCCAGCACCATCGCGAGCAGGGTCAGCAGGTTCAGCGAGAAGCCGAAGGCCAGCATCAGCGCGGCGGTGCCGACCAGCGAGAGCGGAATGGTGATCACCGGGATGATGACGGCGCGGAACGAGCCCAGGAACAGGAAGATGACGATGATCACGATTACGATCGCTTCGACCAATGTGTGCGTGACCTCGTCGATCGAGGCGTTGACGAAATGCGCCACGTCGAACTGGTTGAACACCTTCAGGCCCGGCGGCGCGACCTTCTGGATGCCGGGCAGCAGATCGTTGACGCCCTTGATGATCTCCAGCGGATTGCCGTCGGACGTGGGCGCGATGCCGATGAACATGCCGACCTTGCCGTCGGCGGTGGCATTGGAATCGTAATTCTGCCCGCCCAGTTCGAGCGTCGCGACATCGCCCAGCCGCACCAGCCCGTCGGTGCCGCTCTTGACCACCATCTGGCGGAAATCCTCGACCCCGGTCAGATCGGTCGTCGCGGTGATGTTGATCGCGGTGTCGCTGCCCTTGAGCTGGCCGGGCGCCGCCTGGACGTTGTTGGAACGCAAGGCGGCGGCGATGTCGCCCGCCGACAGGCCGCGCGCGGCGAGCTTGGTCGGATCCACCCAGATGCGCATCGCCAGCGCCTGCCCGCCCTCCAGCTTGGCGGAGGCGACGCCGGGAACCGCGGTGATCAGCGGCTGGGCGACGCGTGTCGCGAAATCGGTGATCTGCGGCACGCTCAGCGTATCGCTGGTGAACGAGATATACTGGATCTCGGACGCGCCGTCGGTGATCTTGGTGATCACCGGATCGGTGGCGCCGGGCGGCAGGCGATATTTCACCTGCTGCACCTTGGCCAGGATCTCGGTCATCGAACGGTCGGCATTGGCATTGAGCACCAGCTTCGCCTTGACCTGGCTTTTGCCCTGGCTCGAAATCGAGGTCAGATATTCGATGCCGTTCGCGGTCGCGATCGCCTGCGCGATCGGCGTGGTGACGAAGCCCTGCATCACGTCCTGCGTGGCGCCGGGATAGCTGGTGTCGATGACGATCGTCGCGCTTTCCATGTTCGGATATTGCCGGACGGGAAGCAGGAACATCGCGCTGCCGCCGACCAGCAGGATCAGCAGGCTGACGACGATCGCCAGGATCGGGCGGCGGATGAAGATGTCGGTGAAGCGCATCTCAGCGTGCTCCGACCGGACGAGCGGGCGCGACGACGACATCGGCGCCGGGCTGCACGCGAAGCTGCCCTTCGGTCACGACGACGTCGCCCGGCTTCAGCCCGCGCGTCACGATCACGCGGTTGCCGATGCGGCGGCCGGTCGTGACCGAAACCGCTTCCGCCTTGCCCTTGCGGCGCGCATCGGGGCCGCGGATCACGGTGACGCTGTCGCCCGACGCCGAGGTCTGGATCGCGGTCGCCGGCACGACGAGCGCGCCGCGCTCGGGCGGCAGTTCGAGCGCCGCCGTCACATACATGCCGGGGCGAAGCGCGCCGTCGCGATTGGAAAGCACCGCCTGGACCGAGACGTTGCGCGTGTCCGCGCCGATGCGCGGCTCGATCGCGTTGACGCGCGCGGCGAAGACGCGGCCGGGCCAGGCATCGACGGTCACGTTCACCGTGGCGCCGACATGCAGCCGCGCCAGTTCCTGCTGCGGCAGCGCGAAATCGACAAACAGCGTGTCGAGCGCGGTCAGGGTCGCGATCGGATCGCCGGGATTGAGATATTGGCCCGGATTGACGCGGCGCACGCCCAGCACGCCAGCGAACGGCGCGCGCACCTGTTTCTGCGCGATCCGCGCGTCGAACTGCTGGACGGAGGCCGCCGCCTGGTCGCGCTCGGCACGGCGCTGCTGGAGCAGCTCGCGCGGTTCCGCGCCGCTCGGCGCCAGTTCCTGCGACCGCGCAAGCTGGACGCCCGCGAAATTGGCGCGGGCGCGGGCGGCGCTGCGATCGGCGCGTTCGGGCGCGTCATAGAGCTGGACAAGCGGCGCGCCCGCCCCCACCCGCATGCCCGCCTCGAACCGGATGGCGACGACGCGGCCGGCGACTTCGGGCGCCAGCATCACTTCCCGCACCGCGCGCAGCGATCCGACCGCTTCCAGCGCGGCGGGCACCTCGGTCGGCGCGACGGCGACGGCGGAAACGGGAACGGGCGGCGGCGCGCCTTGCGGCGCTGCGGAACTGCGCGCCGTCCGCCAGCCGTAGAGCAGCGCGAACAGCAGCAGCACCGCGACCAGCGCGATCAGCAACGGGCGCCCGCCAAGGCCGCCAAGGCGCGCGGGCAAGGGGGATTCGGGGGTCTCGGTTGTCATGCTATCGCGCTTTCGTCATGAATCGACTATGAGTCGATATTATTGCGAATGATTATTATTTAAGCTTCGATCGGTCAAGCCACTCGCACTTTGACGATCGAGCGCGCAGGAACGTGACATGAGCGAAGGAAAATATGGCCGCCCCACCCGCATGGACCGGCTGAAGTCGCGCCTGGCGAAAACCGAACCGCCGCCGCGCCGCGCGGACATGAGACGCGCCTCGCTGGTCGAGGCGGCGGGGGTGCTGTTCGTCGAGAACGGCGTAGAGGCGACGACGGTCGACGAGGTGGCGGCGCGCGCGGGCGTCGCGAAGGGCACTTTCTATCATTATTTCGACACCAAGGCGGATCTGCTCGACGCGCTGCGCACCCAATTTTCCGACGAATTCCTCGATCGTGTGCTCGCCGCCGTCGGCCGCCACGACGAAACCGACTGGAACGGCCGGCTGACCACATGGATCGCCGCGGCGGTCGACGCCTATTTCGACATGCGCGCGCTGCACGACGTCGTGTTCCACGGCGCGGAGATGCCGCTGCGCGAGGCGATGGGCGATATCCCGCTGGTGCGGAACCTGGCCGATCTGCTCGCCGCCGGCGACAAGGCCGGCATCTGGACGGTCGACGATCCTGGGAGCGTGTCGGTGGTCATGTTCCACGGCCTGCACGGCGCGGTCGACGAAACCATCGTCACCGGCCGCACGCCCGGCCAGATCGGCGAGATGCTCGCCCGGCTCTATCTGCGGATGATCGCCGCCTGACCGGACGAAAGCCCGGAAAAGCGGGACGGGAACGCATGATGGGGGCGGCAAGGCTGCTTCCTTTTCGAATCGGAAGCGCCCCTATAAAACCTCAACATTAGTTGAGGTAAATAGGAAAACCGGCATGCGCGCAAAGATCCGGCCATTCGATGTGCATCGCGAGCTGAGCGTGGGCGAGGTCGCCGCGCGCGCCGGCGTACCCGTCTCCACCCTGCATTTCTACGAAGCGCAGGGCCTGTTGTGGAGCGATCGCAACGCCGGCAACCAGCGGCGTTATGGTCGGGGCGTGCTGCGCGCGATCGCGGTGATCAAGATCGCGCAGCGCGCGGGCATTCCGCTTGCGACGATCCGCGAGCGGCTGGCGACGGTCGGCCACGGCCCCAGGGTGACCGCCGCCGACTGGGCGCGGCTGTCGACCGAATGGCGCGACGAACTCGACGACCGCATCGCGCGCCTGACCCGGCTGCGCGACCAGATGAGCGGCTGCATCGGCTGCGGCTGCCTGTCGATCGAGGATTGCCCGTTGCGCAACCCGGAGGATGCGCTTGGGCGGGAGGGGAGCGGCGCGCGGCTGCTCGACCCCGATTGAGAAAATGTCGGGCGGGGGTGCCGGAAGAGGTTAGGAGTTCGCGCCGTCGAACCTCTCCTCCCTGCGCTTCAGCGCGGGGAGGGGGACCGCCAGCCAAAGGCTGGTGGTGGAGGGGAAATGCGATGCCGACACCCCACGGGATTGCGCGCAACCAGTCGAACAATTTCCGGCAGATGCGGAGAGGAATGATGCATCCCAATTCCCCTCCACCACGGCGCTTCGCGCCGTGGCCCCCCTCCCCGCGCTGGAGCGCAGGGAGGAGAAAGCCTAACCGGCTCAGCTGCCGAACTTGACCTTGCCGGTCACGCCGAACACGCGCGGATGCGGGCGCAGGCGGATGCCGCCAAGGCCGAAATTGTCCTGGGTGCCCGTATAATAGTCGGTCTTGGTCAGATTCTCGACATAAGCGCCGATCTCGAAACGATCGGTCGTCACCCCCATGCGCAGATTGACGACGGCATAAGCCGAAGGGTTGTAAGGGAAGCGCGGCAGATTGAGCTGCTCCGACGCGACGCCCTCCAGATCGCCCGCCGCCGCCGATCGGAAGTTCAGCTCGGCGCGCCCGTACAGGCTGAGAGCGTCGGTCATCTGGCGCTCGTAATCGAGCGCGGTGGTCACGGTGAAGCGTGGCGTCTTGGGCAGGCGCAGCCCGGTCAGGTTGACCGCATTGCCGCCGGCAAGCACCGCTTGCGGGAAACTGTCGAACTTGCTGTCGAGATAGCCGAAGGCGACCATGGCACGCAGCTCGCGCGACAGGCGGCCCTGCAGCTCCATCTCGAAGCCCTTGTTCGAGGCCTTGGCCGCGTTCAGCGTCAGCTCGACCGCCGAGCTGATGTCGTTCGGATCGCGCAGGAAATTGGTCTGTACCTGAAGGTCGGACCATTTCAGATAAAAGGCCGACAGGCTGTACTGGAGGGTGTTATCGAGCGCACTGCCCTTCAGGCCGACTTCATAGTTCCATAGCTCTTCCGGCCGGAAGGGCGAGGTGATGCCCGAATTGATGTCGACGCCGCCGGCCTTGTAGCCCTTCGACACCGACGCATAGATATTGTCGTTGTCGCTGAATTCGTAGCGCAGCACCGCGCGCGGCGAGAAATCGGTGAAGCTCTTGCTGCCCGCGATATCGGGGACCGCGCTTTCGAACGCATAGACGCCGAAGGCGCTGTTGCTGATCTTGTCGCGCGTATAGCGCCCGCCCAGCGTCAGGTGCAGGCGATCGAGGTTGAGCGTGACGTCGGCAAAGGCGGCCATGCTCTCGGTCTTGAAGATCTTGTTGTTCTCGTTGATCCGGAAGCCCTGCGGGATCGGCGGCAACAGGCCGATGACGTTGCCGGTCAGCGGATCGACATAGCTGGTGTCGGCGCCCGCCTGGATGCTGTTGAACTGGCGGATACGGTCCTTGGCGTAGAGCGCGCCCACGACCCAGTCGAGCTTCTGCTTGCCCGTCGACTGCAGACGCAGCTCCTGGCTGAACGAGCGTCCGCGATTGCGGTTGATACGGTTGATCGCATCGGCCGAGATATTGTCCTGGTCGAACAGGCGGCCGTTCTTGCTGTCGATATAGCCGGTCACCGAACGCAGCGCGAAACCGTCGAAATCGACCGAGATGCGGTTGTTGATCAGCAGGAACTTGTTGCGGTTATATTCGGGCGCATTGTGGTTCACCCGGCGCTGATTGGTCGGATAGAAACCGACGCCGTCGGGCAGCGCCGCGAAATCGGGGCCGAAAATGCTCTTGGTGTCGAGGTCGAGCACGCCCGACGGCACCGTCGCGTCGAAGCCCTCATCCTCGTCCGAATAGGCGGCCGACAGGTCGATCGTCACATTGTCGACCGGCTGCGCGCGGACGGCGCCGCGGAAATGGAGATATTCATAGCCGCTATTGGGCGTGCCGTTGGGATTGACGTTGCGGATCAGGCCGTTGCTCTTGTCCCATGACGCGAGGCCCCGGAAATACAGGCCCTGCGCCAGCGGCACGTTGACGATGCCATAGGCCTTGTACGTGTCGAAGCTGGCATATTCGGCGCCGCCTTCGGCATAGAAGTCCGGCCCGGGCTTCTTGGTGGTGATGTTGAGCGCGCCGCCCGATGCGTTGCGGCCGAAATAGGTGCCCTGCGGCCCGCGCAGCACCTCGACGCGTTCGACGTCGAGCAAGGGCGGATTATAGGTGCCGTTGGCGGTCGAACCGACGCTCAGCTCGTCGAGATAATAGCCGATCGACTGCTGGGTCGATGCTTCGCCCAGATCGATATTGCTGACGCCGCGGATCGAGATGTTGATCGAACGGTTGCCGGTTTCGCCATCCTCGGTGAAGCTGACATTGGGCGCGAACGCCAGATAATCCTTGGCCTCCGACACATTGGCCTTTTCCAGCGCCTTTGCCGAGAAGGCCGAGATGCTGATCGGCACATCGCGCAGATTCTGCTCGCGGCGCTGCGCGGTGACGACGATATCGTCTTGCGAAACGGCAGCCGCTTCGTCGGGGGTCGATGCGTCCTGCGCCATCGCCGGCATCGCCACCGCGATGGAGGCGATGGCCGTGGCCGTCAGAAACAAGGTCTTGCAGGTCGTGCGCATCATGATCTCCCCGATCCATAAGCCCCTGCGACCAGCCGTCTATACCGACGGCCTGTCCCGCAGGCTGGGCCAAATCTTTCGGGTGAACTATCGGCGGAGGTCGCGCACAGCTTCAAACGAAGCTTACTGATCGCGACCATAATCCTCGCTAATCCAATTCGGCCCTGGCGGGGCGCGGCCATGAAACCACCTAATGGCCGCCAGAAGTTTGATTCAATTGCCACTGCCGCCCTGTTTCGGACAGGTTTGCCGCAACAAAACATCCTTCTGTTATAGAGGCGGAATTCATGTCGATGAGCGGAGCCGAGGCCCTTTTAGGCCAGTTGATGGTCAATGGGGTCGATACGATTTTCGGGCTCCCGGGCGGGCAGCTCGATCATTTCTTCGATGCCATGCACGGTGCCGGCGACAAATTGCGCCTGTTCGGCACGCGCCATGAACAGGGCGCGGCCTATATGGCGTTCGGCTATGCCCGGTCGACCGGCAAGCCCGGCGTCTATACCGTCGTTCCCGGCCCCGGCGTGCTCAACACCACCGCGGCACTTTGCTCCGCTTATGCCACCAATGCCCCGGTCTTCTGCCTGACCGGCCAGATTCCCACGGCGGGGCTTGGAAAGGGCATCGGCTATCTCCACGAACTGCCCGACCAGCTCGCCACGATGCGGACGCTGACCAAATGGGCCGACCGCGCCATGACCGTCGAAGGCGCACCCGCCTTGGTCAATGAGGGCTTCAACCGGATGCTGAGCGGACGCCCCCGCCCGGTCAGCCTGGAAATGCCGATGGACGTGATGGGCGACCGCGCCGACGCGCAATTGCTGCCCGCCGCCGTGATCGACAAGGCCCCCGCGTTGAACGAGGACGCCATTGCCGACGCGGTCGCGCTGCTGAAGACTGCGCGCAATCCCTTGATCCTGGCCGGTGGCGGCGCGATCGCGGCCGGCGCATCGCTCCATCAGCTCGCGGAAATGCTGCAGGCGCCGGTGGTGTCGTTCCGCAGCGGGCGCGGCGTGGTGTCCGATCGCTCCCCGCTCTCGCAGATGTTCCCCGCCGGCTATGAGCTGTGGAAGAATGCCGATGTCGTGATCGGCCTCGGCACCCGGATGGAACAGCAATATCTCTACTGGAAAGTGCCGCCGCACATGAAGGTGATCCGCATCGACATCGATGCGGAGGAGCTCGACCGGATCGCCGCACCCGCCGTCGCCATCCATGCAGACGCCGCCGACGCCGTGCCCGCATTGGTCGAGAAGCTGGCGGGCGTGCTCGACAAAAGGGCCTCGCGCGAAGACGAGCTGACCCAGCTTGCCGCACGCATCCGCGGCGATGTCGAGGATCGCGTCCAGCCCCAGGCATCCTATCTGGCCGCGATCCGGTCGGCGCTGCCCGATGACGGCTATTTCGTCGATGAGATCACCCAGGTCGGCTATACGTCCTGGTATGCCTTCCCGGTCTATGAACCGCGCCATATCGTCACCTGCGGCTATCAGGGCACGCTGGGCTATGGCTATGCGACCGCGCTGGGCGTGAAGGCCGCGCATCCGGACAAGGCGGTGGTCAATATCGCCGGCGACGGCGGTTTCCTGTTCACCGCCAACGAGATGGCGACCGCCGCGCAGCACAATATCGCGCTGGTCACCGTGCTGTTCAACAACAACAAGTTCCAGAATGTCCAGCGCCAGCAAAAGGAATGGTTCGGCGGCCGGCTGATCGCGTCCGATCTCAAAAACCCCGATTTCTGCAAGTTCGCCGAAAGCTTCGGCATCCGCGCCGAGCGCGTCACCACGCCCGAGGCGCTGCACAAGGCGGTGAAGGCGGCGCTGGAGCGGAACGAACCCGCACTGATCGAGGTGCCGTGCGGCGACATGGATTCGCCCTGGCCCTTTATCATCCGCCCGCCCGCATTCGAGGGCGTGGAGTGACCGGCATGGCGGACACGCGCCCACGCCCCCTGCCCGCGATCGCCGGCCTCGCCCCCTATCGCCAGGGCAAGATCGCGCTCGACGACGTGGCCCAGCCGCTGAAATTGTCGTCGAACGAATCGATGCTCGGCCCCAGCCCCCGTGCGCTCGAGGCCTATCGGGCGCTGGCGTCGGAGCTCCAGCTCTATCCCGACGGATCGCAATCGGCTTTGCGTACCGCGATCGGCGAAGTGCACGGCATCGATCCCGATCGCATCGTCTGCGGCAACGGTTCCGACGAACTGATCCAGCTGTTGATCCGCACCTATGCCGGCCCCGGCGACGATGTCGTGCTGAGCCAGTACAGCTTCGCCATGGCGTTCGTGCACAGCATCGCGCAGGGCGCCAATGCGATCGCGGTCGACGAGCCCGATCTGCGCCCCGATGTCGACGGGCTGCTGGCGGCGCTGACGCCCAGGACGCGGATGGTCGTGCTCGCCAGCCCGAACAATCCGGTGGGCCAATATCTGCCGCGCGACGAATTGCGGCGGCTGCATGCCGGGCTGCCCGGCGACGTGATCCTGCTGCTCGACAGCGCCTATGCCGATTATGTCGATGCCCCCGATTACGAGGCGGGCGCGGCGCTTGTCGGCGATCACGACAATGTCGTGATGACACGCACCTTCTCCAAGCTCTACGGCTTGGCCGGGCTGCGCATCGGCTGGATGTACGCGCCCCGGGCGATCATCGACATGGTCCAGCGCATCCGCACCCCCTTCAACGGCAATGCTGCAGCACTTGCGGCCGCCGAAGCGGCAGTGCGCGACGTCGATTATGCCGCAATGGTGCGGGCGGAGAACAATGCCGAACTGGCGCGGATCGCGGCGGCGCTTGGCGATGCGGGCATCGACGTCATCCCCTCCGTCGCAAACTTCTACCTCATCCGTTTCCCGACCCCGGGCCACGATCCGGACGGCGCGGCGCATTATCTGGAGGCGCGCGGCATCATTCCGCGCCCGGTCGCCGCGGGCGGGCCGGAAGCGGCGCTGCGCATCTCGGTCGGTCGGCCCCACCAGAATGATCGCGTCATCCAGGTGCTGACCGAGTATATGGCGTCATGAGCGACGCGCTGGCGCCCGAAACCCGGGCCTTTCTGGCCAGGCCGCGCCCCTTTCTGGCGGGTGCCCAATGGGCCGAGGGTGCCGGCGCACCGACCATCGGAATCGATCCGGCGACGGGCGAAGCGTTCGGCGAAGCCCATGCGGCGGGCATTGCGGATCTCGATCGCGCGGCCCAGGCCGCATCGCAGGCATTCGCCGACAAGCGCTGGCGCGGCAAGACACCGGCCGAGCGCCAGCGCATCCTGCTGCGCATCGCCGAACTGATCGAACGCGACGCGCAATTGCTCGCCGAACTCGAAACGCTGAACGGCGGCAAGCCCTTCGGCGCGGCATTCCACGGCGAGGTCGCGCACAGCGCCGATACCTTCCGCTATTATGCCGGCTGGGTTACCAAGATCGACGGCGGCACTTTCTCCCCCTCGCTGCCCGGCCAGAGCTTTCTCGGCTATGGCATCCGGGAACCGATCGGCGTCGCCGGGCTGATCACGCCCTGGAACGGGCCGCTGGCGCTGGCGGCGTGGAAACTCGCACCCGCGCTTGCCGCGGGCTGCTCGGCGATCGTCAAACCCTCCGAACTGACGCCCTTCACCACGCTTCATCTCGCCGCGCTTGCGCTGGAGGCCGGCGTGCCCGAGGGCGTGATCTCGGTGCTGCACGGTCCCGGCCCCGAACTGGGTGCCGCGATGGTGCGGCATCCGCTGATCGCCAAGATCTCGTTCACCGGCTCGACCGCGGTCGGCCGTCAGCTGATGGCCGATGCCAGCGGCAGCCTCAAACGCCTGTCGCTTGAACTGGGCGGCAAATCGCCCGTCCTGATCTTCGCCGATGCCGATCTGCCCCAGGCGATCGCCGGCGCCGCCGACGCGATCTTCGGCAATGCCGGCCAGGTCTGCGTCGCGGGCTCGCGCCTCTATGTTCAACGTTCAGTGCTCGACGAGGTGGTGGCCGGGCTCGCCGACCATGCCGCCGCGTTGAAGCTCGGCTCGGGTTTCGCCCCCGATACGCAGATGGGCCCGCTGATCAGCGCCGCGCACCGACAGTCGGTGCACGGCCATGTCGAACGCGCGCGGGCCGATGGTGCGCAGGTGGCGACGGGCGGCTCGTTCCGCGACGGCCCCGGCTTCTTCTACGAACCGACCATCCTCACGGGCGTCGACCAGCAAAGCGCGATCGTCCGTCAGGAAGTGTTCGGCCCGGTGCTGACCGTCATCCCCTTCGACGACGAGGCGGACGCACTGCGCCTGGCCAATGATTCCGATTATGGCCTCGCCGCGAGCATCTGGACGCGCGATGTCGGCCGCGCGCACCGCGTCGCCGCCGACATCCAGGCCGGCATCGTCTGGGTCAACAGCCACGGCTTTCCCGAACTGTCGATGCCGATCGGCGGGATGAAGCAATCGGGCCATGGCCGCGAGCACGGCTTTGCCGGGCTCGAGGCCTTCACCGAATTCAAGTCGGTGATGGTCCGGACTCTTTGAGGAACAGTTCGGCCTCGTCGAGCATCCAATAGGCGAAGGCCTTCACATTGGCCTCGTCCGACACGCTCCTGCGGCACACCACATAATAAGCGTCGTCGAGCATCAGCGCCTCTTCGAACGGCCGCACCAGCACGCCCGATTTCACTTCGTCCGCGACCAGCGGCCAGCGGCCGAGCGCGACGCCATAGCCCGCCATGCATGCGCGCTTCACCAGATGCGAATGGCTGAAGCCGAAGCCGCGCCGCACATTCACGCCACGTATGTCGAAATGGTTGAGGAACTCGGTCCAGTCGATCGCGAAGACGTCGTGGAGCAGCGGCAGCATGCCGACCTCCGCCAGCTCAGTCGGCGCACCATGTTTTTCGAGCAGCGATGGCGCGCAGACCGGCACCACGCTTTCGCCCATCAGCTTCTCGACCTGCAGATTGGGCCAGCCGCCATTGCCATAGCGGATCTCGATATCGGCATCGCCGCTCGACAGCGCGTCGTCCTCCTGCCGCTTGGCGATGAAGCGGACGTCGATATCGGGAAAGCGCTCCTGGAAACGCGACAGGCGCGGGATGATCCACGCGCTCGCGAAGGAATCGAACGTGGCGACGGTCAGCGGCACCACCTGGTCACGCTCCAGCGCCTGGCCCGTCGCCTCCGCCATGATGTCGAAGGCGCGGGTGAGCGGCCCCACCATCGTCTCGCCCAGCTCGGTCAGCTTGATCGTGCGGCTCAGCCGCTGGAACAGCGGCGCGCCCAGCCAGTCCTCCAGCGCCTTCACCTGATGGCTGACCGCCGCCTGGGTGACGCACAATTCGTCGGCGGCGCGCGTGAAGCTCAGATGCCGGGCGACGCATTCGAACACGCGCAGACCCAGTAGGGGTGGCAGCTTCCGGTTCATCGCTTCTTCCTTCGCATCGATAAGAAAATCTGATCGCGCCGATGACCAGCGCCAGTTTGTCGCGCCCTCGGCCACCGGCCACTATGTCGTCCCAACCGCCCTATCGAACAAGGATAATGAACGTGAAGATTACGGGTGCCCGCATCATCGTCACCTGCCCCGACCGCAATTTCGTGACGCTGAAGATCGAAACCGACCAGGGGCTGACCGGCATCGGCGATGCAACGCTCAACGGCCGCGAACTCGCCGTGGCATCCTATCTGACCGATCACGTCATCCCCTGCCTGATCGGCCGCGACGCGCATCGCATCGAGGATATCTGGCAATATCTCTATCGCGGCGCCTATTGGCGGCGCGGCCCGGTGACGATGAGCGCGATCGCGGCGGTCGACACCGCCTTGTGGGACATCAAGGCAAAGGCGGCGGGGCTTCCGCTCTACCAGCTGCTCGGCGGACGCAGCCGCGACGGCGTGATGGTCTATGGCCATGCCAATGGCGCCGACATCGCCGAGACCGTCGACGAAGTGCAGCGCTATATCGAGATGGGCTACAAGGCGATCCGCGCCCAGTCGGGCGTTCCCGGCCTCGCCTCCACCTATGGCGTGTCGAAGGACAAGATGTACTACGAGCCCGCCGACGGCGCGCTCCCCACCGAGAATATCTGGTCGACCGAGAAATATCTCGATCACGCGCCCAAGCTGTTCGAGGCGCTGCGCAGCCGTTTCGGCTTCGAGCATCACCTGCTCCATGACGTTCACCACCGGCTGACCCCGATCGAGGCGGGCCGGCTCGGCAAGTCGCTCGAACCCTATCGGCTGTTCTGGATGGAGGATCCGACCCCCGCCGAGAATCAGGAGGCGTTCCGCCTGATCCGCCAGCACACCGTCACCCCCATCGCGGTGGGTGAGGTGTTCAACACGATCTGGGACGCCAAGGATCTGATCCAGAACCAGCTGATCGACTATATCCGCGCGACGGTGGTCCATGCCGGCGGCATCAGCCATCTGCGCCGCATCGCCGACCTCGCCGCGCTCTACCAGGTGCGTACCGGCTGCCACGGCGCGACCGACCTGTCGCCGGTGTGCATGGGCGCCGCGCTGCATTTCGACATCAGCGTCCCCAATTTCGGCGTGCAGGAATATATGCGCCATACCGAAGCGACCGATGCCGTCTTCCCGCACGCCTACAGCTTCGACGCGGGTTATATGCTGCCCGGCGATGTGCCCGGCCATGGCGTGGAGATCGACGAGGCGCTGGCGACCAAATATCCCTACCAGCCCTCCTATCTGCCGGTGAACCGGCTTGAGGACGGAACCTTGTGGAACTGGTGAGGGTCGTTCGAAACGCCGCTTGCGAATGATGAAAGCCCGCTTCCCCGTCCAGCCGCCCGAAACACATCGGATAGCTGGACGGGGAAGCGGGCCTTTTTCGGCTTGCCCGAATGGACCGCGCGTCACCAGGGCTTGTTGAGCCCCGTCGACTTGCGGCGTTCCTCCCAATGATCGGTCGCGGCGACGGGCGCTTCACCGCCGCTGCCCCCGAACAGGATCGCGGGCAGGAAACCCCAGACCGCCCCCGCCCCGATCAGCCGCCTGAGCGCATGGCGCGCGTCGCGCGGCGTGATCGTGACGGTGGTTTCCAGCGTGCTGTCCGCGCTGCTTTCGATCACCAGATTGCCGCTTTCGCGGCGCACCCGGCCCACATTGAAGTCGATATCGGCGAGCGAACTGACGACACGCATCCTGCCTCTCCTCAGCTCTTGCGCAGCGTGCCGCGTTCCTGCGCGGCGGCGACGCGGTTCGCATGCTGGTTGGCCATGTCGGCCACCGTCTTGCCCGC
The DNA here is from genome assembly GCF_058787155.1 of Sphingobium sp. FW305-3-2-15-F-TSA7. Lineage (NCBI taxonomy): Bacteria > Pseudomonadati > Pseudomonadota > Alphaproteobacteria > Sphingomonadales > Sphingobiaceae > Sphingobium > Sphingobium sp. FW305-3-2-15-F-TSA7. The sequence continues at coordinate 47,408 of NZ_JBYSZM010000023.1, forward strand.
CGGCGGCGTGAACTGGCCACGGCCGTAGAGATCGGTGAAGACCTCCTTCACCGGCCCCATCTTGTCCGCCAGCGTGCGCGGCGGCTTGCCCGAGGGGAACTGGTTGGCCGGATAGATCGGCTTTTCGTAGATCTGGCGGAAACCCTCGGTCCGGACATCGACCCAGGTGTTGTGGTTGCAGCGCGACCGGTGCTCGCGCAGCGATTCGATGTCGATGGTGACGCCCAGCACCTGTTCCTGCGGATAGGGCGCGTGGCGCATCATCATGCCGGTATAATCGATGGCGAAGGAGCCGCCGGGGCAGAAGGCCTTGGGATAATAGGCGTAATCGACCGTGCCCCAGTTGGAGCCGAGCACATAGGCCATATTGTCGTGCGCGCGGGCGCGGCGCGTGAACACCCAGAAATCCCAGGGTTCGGAAACGCCCTCCACTTCCTGCAGCGCGACCGGATGGCAGATCACCTCCGCCCCGTTATAGCCCAGCGCGCGCGACACCTCCGGCGTGCAGCCGTCATGGCAGGTCATCGTGCCGAGCTTGCCGATCTCGGTGTCGATCACCGGGAACAGCGTCGAGATATCGCCGCCGAACACCTCGCGATATTCGTCGAAAATATCGTGCGGAGAAGTCCCCAGGCCGATCGAGGCCGGGATGTGCCATTTGTGGTAGCGCAGCACGACATCGCCCGACGGGCCGATAATGAAGGCGGTGTTGAACCAGCGATCGGGGAATTGGGGCACGCGCTCGATCACGCCGCCGCCCGCGATATACAGGCCATATTCGCGCGCGGTGTCGCCCAGCCGCCGCATCTCCGGCCCGTCGAGCTCGATCGCCTTTTTCATGAAGCCGTCGATGCCATGCTCGCCCTTGCCCGGCGTGGTGACGCCCTGCATGAAATATTCGGGGAAGACGACGAGCTTGGCGGGCAATTCCCAGAAATAGCCGACGCCGAAATCGATCATGTTGATCGCGCGGTCGAGGTTGCGGGTGATGCCGTCACGGTCCTCCGCCACCTCGACATGCGGCTGCATGATGAGGGCGGTATATTTGTCGATCTTGGGCGCGGGTGTGGTCATGTCGTCGGTCTCCTGAATCAGATCACCAGAAATTGGCGGGCGCGATGCCCATGTCGTCGAGCATCACGCGGGCCGTGATCGTGCCCATCGCGGAGATGCCGCCGCCGGGGTGGCAATGCGGCCCGGTCATGTAGAGGTCGCGCACCGGCGAACGGTAGTGCGCATAGCCGGGGAACGGGCGGAACGAGCCGAGCTGCGCGGCGATGCGCTCGCCGCCATTGGTCGTGCCCTCGACGAAGCTGAGATTGGCGGCCTCCAGCGTGCCGCGATGCTGGATGTGATGGCCCAGGATCACGTCGCCGGCGATATTGGGCGCATATTGCTGCAGCTTGGGCAGCAGCACGCGCGCATAATAATCCTCGCCGATATCGTTCCAGGTCCGGCCATCGGCCAGCCAGTTGGAGACATAGGTGTCGAAGATCAGCGTGTGCTTGCCCGCCGGCGCGCGGCTGGGATCGAGCTTGGTCCAGCAGGCCGACCACAGGAACGGATCGGAAGGCGGCACGCCCATCGCGATCTCCGCATAGAATTTGATCATCTGCGGCATTGAATCGACGATGCGGTGGAAGGGACAGGCGCTCATGTCCGCGCCGTTGAGGAATTCGGGCGCTTCGCTGAGCGCGAGCTGCGCGCGGCAGATCGAGATCTTGCCGAACGAATAGCCCTTCACCATCGACGCGAAGCCGGGCTCCAGCCGCTCCTCGCCGAGCAGCTTGAGGAAAGTCTGCTTGGGGTCGAGCGCGGAGACGGTGGCGCGGCGCCCGCGCACTTCCTGCCCATCCTCCAGCCGCACGCCCGCCGCGCGGCCATTCTCGACGATGACGGAGGCCACGCTGGCGCGCGTCATCACCTTGCCGCCATGCGCCTCGACATAGCGGGCCATCGCCTTGGGCAGCTCCATGCTGCCACCTTCCGGGATCGCCTGGCCATAATAATGGATGGCCGGGATCATGATGTAGAAGCTTTGCCCCGCCCCTTCCTGGTCGGGCAGGATCTGCGGCGCCAGCGCCCAGTTGAGCATCACCGCCTTGATGAAATCATTCTCGAAATTGCTTTCGACCCAGGCGCGCGCCGACATCGAGAATTCGCGCAGCCGCCGCAATCCGGCCTCGCTCGTCTCCAGCGCGCGCGGCAGCGCGGAGGGCATGGCCGGCGGCGAGAAGAACGCCTTGATGAAGCCTTCGCGCACCTGCTCGAAATCGGCATAGACCCCGCGATAGCGCGCGGCATCTGCCTTGGAATAAGCGGCGATCGAGGCGCAGGTCTTCTCGATATCCTTGTGGATGACGATGCCCGGCCCGCCGCCGCGATCGGGGTGGCCGGTGATATGGTCGCTCGGCTCGATATATTTCAGGCCATAGCGTTCCAGCTCGGGCTGGATCGCCTTGAAATCCTCGTTGCACTGGATCCAGACATGCGACGACCCGTAAAGATCGTGCCTGAAGCCGGGCAGCGTCACTTCCTCGGTGATCGCGCCGCCGCCGACATTGGCGTTGCGTTCGAGCACGCACACGCTCAATCCGTGGCGGGCCAGCGTGGCCGCGCAAGCCAGGGCGTTCACCCCGCCGCCCGCAATCACAACGTCGAAATCGGACACCGCACCACCTGCTTCCTGGAAAATCGTCCAGTCGCCAGCCTAGGTGGCCGCAGGATCCGCATAAAATTAGCTTTGTTGATTGCCCGGATGAGCAACATTGAGTTGTATCGCCCCGATATACGGCAACACTGGGCAAAGATGGGGGTCATCCGGCCCGCTGGGCCAAGGAGTGGACGATGCCCCTGATCGCCGCGGACAATGTACAATTGCTGTCCGCCTTGCTGATCGCCCTGGCCTTTCTGGGCTTCTGGGCGGACGGCCACCGCATCCTCAAGCGCACCTCGGGCGTGCTTTGGGTGATCGTCGGCGGCATGGCACTGTCGAATTTCAAGGTCGTGCCGTTCGAGGCGCCGACCTATGGCTTCGTCTTTTCGGTGATCGTGCCCGCCGCGATTCCGCTGTTCCTGTTCAAGGCGAATATCCGCAAGATCGTCCGCGAAACCGGCAGGTTGCTGATCATCTTCCTGCTCGGCAGCGTCACCGTGATGATCGGCAGCACCGTCGCGTTCCTGCTGATCGATCTCGGGCCGCTCGGCGCCAAGGTCGCGGGCGTCTATACCGGCGGCTGGATCGGCGGCGCGGTCGCACTTGTCGCGGTGGCCGATGCGGTCGAGCTGACCAAGACCGATTTTGCGGCCGCGATCAGCGCGTCGAGCCCGGTCAGCGTGCTCGGGCTGATCACATTGGTCAGCATCCCGGCGATCGGCTTCATCCGCCGCGCCATCCCGACGCGTTTCGACACGATCGAAACCGAGAGCGTCGAGGCCAGGGTCGATACCACCCCGCCCTTCCGCCCCGTCGAGATTACCGGCCTGCTCGCGCTCAGCCTGTCGATCTGCGCCGCGGCGCACATGATCGCGGTCCGATTCGGGATCGAGCATTATTCGATCCTCGTCGTCACCCTGATCTCGCTCGCCATCGCCAATCTGTTCCCGCGCCAGATGGAACGGTTCCGCGCCGATTTCGATCTCGGCATGCTGCTGATGTACGTCTTCTTCGCGTGCATCGGCATGACCACCAACGCGCTCGCCTTTATCGACAATGCACTGCCGATGTTCGTGTTCGGCGTGATCGTGCTGGCCGTGCATTTCACGCTGATCCTGGGCGCCGCGAAGCTGTTCCGGATCGACCTCGCAGAAGCGGTGATCGCGTCCGCCGCCAATGTCGTGGGGCCGGCCCCCGCCGCCGCCATCGCCTCGGCGCGCGGCTGGTACGCGCTGGTGACGCCCGGCGTGATGTGCGCGATCTTCGGCAAGGCGATCGGCACCTTTATCGGCGTCGGCGTCACCATGTTGCTGAGCTGATCCGATGGGCAGGACCATTCTCATCACCGGCTGTTCGAGCGGCATCGGCCTCGCCACGGCGCTCGCCTTCGCCGAAAGCGGAGACACCGTGATCGCGACGATGCGCGATCCCGCGCGCGGGCGCGCGCTCGCCGAGGCTGCGAAAGCGCGCGGCCTGACCATCGAGATCGCCGCGCTCGACGTCACCCGATCCGAACGCTTCGCGCCCTTCGTCGCCGATCTGCTCGCCCGGCACGGCCGCATCGATGTGCTGGTCAACAATGCCGGGATGCTGCCGGTCGGCGCGTTCGAGGACATGGACGAGGCCGAGATCCGGCGCGTCATGGAAACCAATTTCTTCGGCGCCGCGCTGCTCACCAGGGCGGTGCTGCCGGCGATGCGCGCGCGGCGCGGCGGCTATGTGATCATGATCAGCTCGCTTTCCGGCCTGGCGGGTCGCGGCGGCGACGCCATCTATGCCGCGAGCAAGTTCGCGCTGGAGGGACTGGCCGAAGCGCTGCGCCAGGAAGTCGCGCGCTGGGACATCCGCGTCGCGCTGGTCGAGCCCGCGGGCTTCTCGACCAATTTGTTCACCGACGCCGCGAAAGGCATGACGGGCGCGAGCGGCCCCGCCTCCCCCTATCATCCGCTCATCGCCGCGCAGCAGGCCGAACATGCCCGCAATGCCGACAAGGGCTTCGCGCCTGACACGCTCGGCCGGCTGATCGTCGACATATCGCGATCGGACGGCCGCCGGCTGCGCTGGGCCGCCGATCCGGTGGCCGAACGCGTGATGGCGAAGCTGCTGGCCGGCGACGATGCCGGCCGGATGCGGTTTCTCGACGATGTCGCGGATATCGGCTGGTGGATTGGTGGTGCCGATCAGCCGGGCTGAACTCCCCTCTCCTCCCTGCGCTTCAGCGGGGGGAGGGGGACCGCGACGCGAAGCGGCGTGGTGGAGGGGAAATACAATGTCGATACTGCTTGGACGCCTGAGCTTACGTCGCCGGGACAATCTCCGGCGAATGAGGTGCGGCGGGATGCACCGCACTTCCCCTCCACCACGCGACTGCGTCGCGCGGTCCCCCTCCCCGCGCTGAAGCGCAGGGAGGAGAAGTCACACCCCGATCTCGTGTTACCGGCTGATATCCCCCGCCTCGGCATTCAGATCACCGATACCGCCGATCCACATATCGCCGGCGATGAAATGCTTCTGCACCGCTGCGGCAAGGCCGAGCTCCACCATGCGAGCGGGCTTTTCCCCCGACAACACACCATGCAGCACGCCTGCCGCAAAGGCATCGCCTGCGCCGATCCGGTCGATGATACCGGTCATGGCCACCGCATCCGACACGAAGGCGCCGTCGCGCATGTCGAGCCGCGCCGACAGGCTCTGCTGCGCCGCGCTTTCGACCTCGCGCCGGGTTGAGGCGATCAGGCGCAACGACGGAAAACGGCGGAACGCCGCCAGCGTGGCCTGCCGATCGCGATCCTCTTCGGCAAACCCCTCACCCGTCATCAGCGCGATGTCACGATGATTGCCGAACAGCAGTTCCGCCTCTCCGGCAAGTGCCGCGAGCAGGCCCGGCGCGTCGCCGCCCGAGGCGGCCCACAGGCTCGGCCGGTAATTGCAGTCGAGCGAGACGCGCACGCCCGCCGCCCGCGCCGCACGCGCGACCGCCAGCGTCGCCCGGGCGCACGCGCCGGTCAGCGCCGGGGTGATGCCGGAGAGATGCAGCCAGTCCGCGCCCGTGAGCGCATCGGCCCAGTCGATATCGCCCGCCGTTTCGGCAAAGGCCGATCCCGCGCGATCATAGACGATCCGGCCGGGTCGTGGCCCCGCGCCCGGCTCCAGCCAGTAAAGCCCCATCCGCCCCGGCCCGCGCCGGATCGGCGCGGTATCGATGCCCATCAGGCGCAGGCCGTTCGCCGCCCTGTCGCCAAGCATCGTATCGGGCAGCACCGAAAGCATCGCGGCGTCGTGGCCGAGCTGCGCGAGCGCGCCGAGCACGTTCGCCTCCGCCCCGCCGACATGGATATCGAGCGTAGCGCCGTGCGCCATCGGAACGCCCGCCGGCGACGCCAGCCGCAACAGCACCTCGCCAAAGCCCAGGATCCGCGTCATGCGCGCATCCCATCCCGCGCCGGACCGACGCGATGATAGGCGCGGTCGAAATAGATCAGCCCTTCGACATCGTCATGGAAACGCGCATCCTCCACCCGGCAGAAGAAGACGCTATGCGTGCCGACCTCGCTCACCTCGACCAGCCGGCAATCGAGCGCGACCGATGCATCGGCGAGCACCGGCGCGCCGGTGGCCAATGTGCCCCACGCCTCCTCGCCGAAACGCTCCGCCATCGTCAGCCCCGATCGCGCGAAGCGTTCGGATACGGGCTGATGCCGCCCGGCCAAAATGTTGACGCACAGCGCGCCATTGGCCTTGAGTACGATATTGGCGTTCGAGGACCGGTTGACGCAGATGAGCAGGGTCGGCGGGTCGTCGGTGACGCTGCACACCGCCGATGCGGTCATGCCGTAACGCCCGCCCGCGCCATCGGAGGTGATGATCGTCACCGGCGCGCCGAGCCGCGCCATCGCCGCGCGGAAGATCTGGGGTTCGACCATGGATCCTCAGCGCATGAACAGGCCGCCATTCACGTCCCAGGTGGCACCGGTCGTGAATCCCGCGGCGGGAGAGGCAAGCTGCACGGCCATCGCCGCGACAAAGGCCGGATCGCCCAGGCTGCCCGCCGGAATGCCCGCGACCAGCGCGTCGAGCCCGTCCGCCGGCACCAGGGCGCGGACCGAGGGCAGGTCGAGCGGCCCCGGCGCGATCGCGTTGACCGTGATCCCGAAGGGCGCGAGATCGCGCGCGAACACTTTGGTCAGCGTGATGATCCCGCCCTTCGACGCGGCATAATGCGCGCCGGTGGCGGTGCCGCCATTCTGCCCGGCCAGTGAGGCGATATTGACGATCCGGCCATGGTTGCGGTCGCGGAAATACCGGCCGAAGACCTGGCTGCCGATAAAGGTGCCGCGCAGATTGACCGCGATCACCGCATCGAATTCCTCCGGGCTGATCTCCAGCACCGGCCGCGCGACCGTCATCACCGCATTGTTGACCAGGATCTCCGCCGATCCCCATGCGGCGACCATCGCCGCCAGCGCAGCTTCGAAGCTCGCCTGCTCGCGCACGTCGAGCCGCAGCGCCATCGCGCCGTCGCCGAGTTCGCCGGCCAGCGCCGAGGCGGCGTCCATGTCGATGTCGCCGATCGCGACCTTGTGGCCGGCGGCGTGCAGCGCGCGGACGATCGCGGCGCCCAGCCCCTGCGCCCCGCCGGTGACGAGCGCCGCGCTCACAGCAGATAACCGATGCCGAACTGGGCATCGTCCGAATTGACGAGCTGGACGATCTTGCGATCGAGCGCGATGCCCTGCGGCGTCACGTTGAGCCGATAAGTGACGTCCGCCGCGAGCAGGCGCGTGCGATCATATTTATACTCGACGATATGCATCGCGCAGCGCAGCTTCACCCGTTCGGGCGCGGTCTTGAGCATGACGAAGCGGGAGACGGTGCGCACCGTCCGCGCAGGCGGTGCCGACGACATCGAGAAACCCGACAGCAGGCGTTTCGCACGGGCCTCGCGCATTTCGGCATTGTCATGGACGATGTTGAGCGCCGCCGCATAATCCTCCGCGTCGCGCTCGATCGGCACGATATACTCGCCCTCGGCCGTCCATAGCTTCAGCCATTCGCGATAATCGAGCCGGTCGAGCATATCGGCTTCGCGCCAGATGAACTCCTGCGCCTCCGCCATCGAAATGCCGGCTATCGCCATGTCGACGCTCATGCCGTCATCATCCTTTTCCACATCTGATAGGCGGCACGCATGCCGGTTTCGGCGCTGACGTCGCCGGCTTCATGGCCGGGTTCGGGCCGCCCCTCCGGCGCATCGACGCCACGGTTGAGCATCACCCAAAGCGCGTCCCCGGCGGCGGCGCCACGCTGGACACGCTCCCAGCCCTCGGCGTCGTCGGGCGTGCCGAAGCCCATCGGCCCCTGGAAATGCTCGTGCAGCCGCAACCGCGCCCGGTTGCCCGCTTCCGGGCCACCATCCATGCCGATCGCGATATGCTGGATCTCGGTCTCGTTCACCGCCACCGGGCGCAGCACGCGGAAGAACGCCATCGAACAGGCGACATTGGGGAACAGGTTCAGGTTGAAACCGCTGCCGCCGACAGCGCGGACGATGCGGCGCACCTGATCACCGTCATGCCCTTCGGCCACCAGCTCCGCCGCCAGCGCCGCGAAGCGATCGGGGATCGGCGCGTCGAGATTCTCCTCCAGATCGATCAGATCGGGGATCATCACCATCACGCTATGGCCATTGCCCAGATCCTCCACCCAGCCGCCCTGGCCGAGCACGTCCATCAGATTCTCGGTGTCCTCGTCGAGCGAGGACAGGAAGGTCTTGTGGACGATCGGGAAATGATAGGCGTCGGTGGTGTTCTCGAGCTGGATCTTCCAGTTGCCGGGAAAGCGGAAGCGATGTTCGCCCAGCGTCTTCACGCCGAAGCCCGCGCCCTGCTTCATGAACAGGTCGATCCATTTGCGCGCGGGGCCGAGCCATTCGGCAAGCGGCATGATCGCGTCGTCGAACGTCGCGAAGATCATGCCGTTATAGCGTTCGGTGCGCAGCGCGATCAGCGAATACTCGCTCTTGTCGATGGGCTCGCGATAGCCATCGAGGAACGGCACCTTGCGTAAGCCGCCATCCACATCATAGCTCCAGCCATGATAGGGGCAGACGAAGACGCTGGCCTTGCCCTTCTTCTTTTCGCAGACGCTCGCGGCGCGGTGGCGGCAGCGGTTGAGCAGGACATGGACCGCGCCCGCCTTGTCGCGCGTCACGATCACGGGCTGGCGGCCGACATGGGCGGTCTTGAATGTATTGGGGCCGGGCAGTTCGCTGTCATGCCCCACCCAGATCCAGGCCTGTTTGAAGATCCGCTCCATCTCCTCGTCGAAGATCGCGGGATCGCGATAGAGCATGGTGTGGACGCGATCGTCGCGCACCAGCGCGGCATAGTCTTCGATCATTGCTGGCCTCCATGTTGCGCAGCGGGAACGGGAATGGTCTCGGCGTCGCTCCAGTGATCGACGCGGCGGGAAAAGATGTTCTCGGTCCGGAAATCGGCGATGCGCCAGCACCCGTCCTCGCGCGCGAACCCCACGGTCAGCGCGGCGCTGCGCAGATCGGCGCTGTCGTCATGATAGGTCGAGCATTGCAGCATCATCCAGCGGCCGGTCGCGCTGTTTCCCTCGCCCCCGACCTCGATCGCCTCGGCCGAGAAGAAATGGCCGGTCATCCGGAAGTGCGGCATCGGCGCGCAATAGCCCGCGATCATCTCCACGATCGCGGCACGCCCGCGATAGCCGCCGAACGCCGCCTGATAGCGCCCCTTGCCCTGCCACACCGCATCACGCGTGAAGAGTTCGCCCAGTGCCGCCAGGTCGGTCTCGGGGCCCAGCCGGTCGCAGATCCGGAAATACTGCGCCATCACCCGGCGCACCACGCTTTCCGCCTCGAGCGTGTCGAGACGGGCGGACAGGCGGGCAAGGTCGTCGGTCTGGCTCATGCCGGTTCGGGCATCGCCAGTTCGCGTCCCATCCGGGCCTCGACGCGGATATATTTCCACAGCCGGTGCTCGCCCACCTCGATGGTGCGGAACAGGTTGCACGCCGCGACCACGGTCTCGCGATCGACGACATCGGCCAGGATGTAGAAGGTCCAGGGCCAGCCGGTCGGCGACGTGCCGACCATCGTCTCGTCATCGTCCATCGTGCCGATCACGGTGACGCCGGGCATCTCGCGGATCGTCTTGGTCAGCAGGCCCGCGGCCTGCAGCACCATCGGGATCTGCACGCTCGGCAGGTCGAAAAAGGGCTGGAGCACGGCGCCGCAGAACAGGGTGCGAATGGGCTTGGTCATGCGAAGATCCTTTCGGCGATCAGGGAAAACCCGGCGGTGAATCGAGACCCAGCAGCACGCGGCCGGCGCTCTGCCAGGTGCCTTCGGACAGGAAGGCATGCTGCACGACCACCATCGCATCCTGCACATGGCGCGCGATCGGATGGTCGGCATAGATGCCGGTCGTGCCCGACAGGGTGAAGGCGGTATGCGCCACGTCCGAACCCACCCGCGCGGCGTGGCTGGCGGCCAGGCGGATCAGGTTGATGTCCTCGATCGCCAGCACCTCACCGGCGACGAGCTTCGTCCAGGCGCTCCCGGTCGCGTCGTAGAAGAATGCGCGCGCGGATCGCAGCGCCGCCTCCGCCTTGGCGATCTCGATCTGGACATAGGCGCGATCGGCCAGCACCGGTGCGCCGGTGATCGAGCCGCGCCCGCCCGCCATCCGCGTGATCTCATCCAGCGCGGTGCGCGCCACGCCCAGCCCGACCACTGCCAGCACCTGCGCCGCGAACGCCATCGAGGGATAACGATAGAGCGGACTGGTGAGCGTCGCCGCGCTGCCGCGCACGAAGGTCCAGCACTCCGGCACCACGACATTTTCGACGACCAGATCGTGGCTGCCGGTGCCCGCCAGCCCGATCACGTCCCAATTGGGCGCGATCGTCACGCTCTTCGCGGGCATCACCGCCATGCGCGGCAGGCCGGACGCCGCCCCGCCCTCCACCTTGATGCCGACACCGATCAGGTCCGCGCCCGTCGATCCGCTGCCGAACTTCCACTTGCCTGAAACCTTCAGCCCACCATCGACCGGAGTCGCGGCCTGTGGCGGGAACAGCCCGCCCGCGAACACCACATCGGGGCCGTCGGCATAGATTTCGGCGATCGTCTCGCACGGCAGCGCCGCCAGATAGAGCGCCGACACGCCGAAGCTGGCGACCCAGCCCGCCGATCCGTCGGCAGTCGATATCGTCTCGATCAGCTTCAGGAACTCCGCGGGCGACTTCTCATCGCCCCCGAACTCCTTCGCGACCAGCGCGCGATAGACGCCCGCCGCCTTGAATTTCTCGACGATATCGGACGGCATCTGCCGCGCCGCGCCGAACTGCGCGCGACGCGCGATCAGTTCGTCGAGCAGGCCGTTGAGCGCGTCGCTCATTCTTCCTCTCCTCCTGGGATTTCGAGCCAGCGCGCCACCGCGCACAGTGCCGCGTCGCTGCCGCGCCGGCCGACGATCTGGATGCCCGCGGGCAAACCGTTCGCGGCGATGACTGGCACGCTGAGCGCGGGATGGCCCGAAAGATTGAAGGGCCGGACGAAACGCGTCAGCCCGCCGATCGCCGCGCGCGCATCGGCCGCCTCGACAAGCGTCGGCGGGAAAACCGGCATTGTCGGCAGTATCAGCGCATCGACATGATCGAGCGCCGCATCGACCTCGATGGTGAAGGCGCGGCGCACCGCTTCGGCCTCCGCAAGCTGGTCCGCCGTGATCCGGCCCGCCGCCTGCAATCGGTCGCGAATGTCCGGGCCCAGCCTGTCCGATCCGGCATAGGAACCGAATGCGGCGAAGGTCTCCGCCGCGATGATGGTGAGCCCGGCATCGAACGCCGCCGCCATGCCCGGCAGCGCCATCGGCACCATCGTGCACCCGGACATCGCCAATCGGCCATCGACGGCGCGCTTGATCGCCGTATCCGCGTCGACAGTCACCCAGCCCAGCCGGGGCGGCGCATCCAGCGCGTCCACATGGAAATCGGGATCGAGCATCGCCATCGCCCGCTCGATCGTCGCCAGATCGCGCGCGAACGGACCGACACAGTCGAGCGAGCTCTTGGCGGGCGCCACGCCGCGCCGGCTGATCCGTCCGAAGCTCGGCTTGAAACCATAGACCCCGCAACAGGCGGCCGGCACGCGGATCGAACCGCCGGTATCGGTGCCGAGCGAGACGTCGCACAGCCCCGCCGCGACCGCCGCCGCCGAGCCGCTGGAGGAGCCGCCGGGGATGCGGTCGGGCCAGCGCGGATTGAGCGGCGTGCCCGTCCAGCCATTGATGCCGGTCACGCCATAAGCAAGCTCATGCATGTTCGCCTTGCCGGTGATCCGGCATCCGGCATCGAGCAGCGCGCGGACGACATCGGCATGGTCGCGCGCCGGCGGCGCGTCGGCGAACAGCCGGCTGCCGCTCCGCGTCGCGACGCCGGCAATATCGATCGAGTCCTTTACGACGACGCGCAGCGCATCCGCGCCGGGCACGGGCGCCCCATCCAGCATGAGGGGCTGGACCAGGATCGCATCGGTCGGGGCGCCATCTTTTCCCATGGCCACCTTTTATCCGGCGGCAGGGCGGATGACCTGATCATTCAATTCATGGTGGCCATTAGCTTCATTGCGGGAGAGCGCCGGCGAGGGTCAGGCGTAATACGCGATCTCGAAGATGCTGACGCATCCTCGATCGGTTCGCTCAAGCGCCGCGCGGGCTGATACCAAGGCTCGATGAGGCAAGCTCATCAAGACTTGGTATAAGCCACCCAGCCGCGAAACGAAAAGCCGGCATAGAACAAGCCGATGTTCGAGAAACCGGCGTCACGCAGCACCGCTTCGTCCTGCTCGGGGGTCAGGATATGCGTCCGCGCATCGATCGCCGCGCGGCCGCCCGCCGCCTTGTCGGGGTCGAGGCCGGAGGCGACGGCAAAGGCGGCATATCGCGACAGCCAGAGCGCACGCTCGCCATCCCCCTGCGGAAAGCTGAGATGGGCGATGACGAACGGCGCGCCGGGCTTCAGCCGGCGGCGGACCTCGATCGCGACGCGCCGCCGCTCCTCGATCGGCATGAAATGCATGGTCAACAGACAGGTCGCCGCATCGAACGGCCCGTCCGGCGCGGCATCGATATAGCCGCGATGCAGACATGCGCGCGATGCGAGCGGCCCCAGCATCCGTTCGGCCAGCGACAGCATCTCGGCCGACGGATCGACGCCGTCGAACCGCCAGCCGGGCTGCGCCGACGCGAACGCCTTCAGCTCCAGTCCGCCGCCTGCCCCGAGGACCAGAATCCGGCCATCGCCGGGCGCACGCTCGGCCAGCAACAGCGTCGTCATGCGCTGCATGCTGTCATAGCCGGGCACGAGCCGCGGCGGCCCTTCGACATAATGGGCCACCGCCTGGGGATCGGAAAATGCATCCATCGGCTCGCTCACATTTTCTGGCCATCGGAAATCATGTAATTTTCTATGTTACATGAAATCGCGAATGTCAAAGCATGTGGCACCGGCCGCCGCCATTGGGTGCGTCAGCCCTCGAAATTGAAGCTGAACGCAACGCCGATCGTCAGCGGCCGAAGACGCGAGGCAAAGGCTTCCTCGAGTCCCGGCGCGAGCATCGTGACGCTGCGCGCGCTCGTCGCCCCCTTCTCGTTCGTCAGATTCTCGCCGAACAGCGCGACGCTCCATGTCGTCGCCTCGATCGCCAGGCGTGCGTCGAGGCGCGTGATCGGATCGCCGGGGCGCGATCCGGTCTGCGACGGACTGAACCGTCGCGAACTATGCTGGACGCCGATCCGCCCCGTCGCCGTCAGCGCCGCCGAGATCGGACGTTGATAATCGACCGAACCGTTGAGCGTCAGTCGCGGAACCTCGTCGACCCGCGTGCCCCGGACGATGTCGGTGCCCGGTATCTCCGCGACATGGGCCGCATTGTTCCAGGATCCGCTCGCGGCCAAAGTCAGCCCCGCCGCCGGGCGCAGCGATGCACTGAACTCGACGCCGGTGGTCCGCGTGCCTTTGGAATTTATGAGCCCGTTCAGGCCGGTATCGCCGAGCAGCCGACGCACCGTGACATTCTTCCAGCGCGACCGATAGATCGCACCTTCGACCATCATCAGCCCGTCGAGAAGATCGGCCTTGGCGCCAAGCTCGTAGCTCCACAATGAATCCTGGCTCAGATTGTCGGGCAGGGCGATGCCGAGCGCATCGCCGATCATGCGCGCCGTCAGCGACTGCTTCATGCCCGAACGGAAGCCCTTGGCGACCGTGGCATAGACCGTCATGTTGCGATCGGGCCGCCAGGCAAGGCCGAAACGCGGATTGAAGCTTTCATAGCTCTTGCCGCCGGCCGGCGACACCAGGCCGTTATTCTCCTCGCGACCGTCCAGCCGATCATGGAAATAGCGCAGGCCGGCGGTGAGATCGAACCTTCCGGCAAGCGTCAACGTCCCCTCTCCGAACACCGCATTGGTCTTCGACGTCGCCTTGTCCTTCGAATCGATCGCCAGCGGCGGATAGAGGATGGTGTCCGCCCGGCTTGCGTCGCGATGATAATAGCCGCCGGTCCATTTGAACGGCCCCGCGCCCGTCGATGCCATCCGCAATTCGTGCGCGTTCACCGCGATGGCCGAGCTGGTCTCGATCTCGCCGCCGAGAAAGGCGCTCGACAAATCGATATCGAGCCTGTTGCGCGAAAAGGAATAGAAAAGCTCGACCCCGTCGAAAGCATAGCGCGCCGTCGCACCGACAAGTTCGTAGCGCATGCCGTTGTCGGGGCGGACCGAGAGCGGCAGCGTGCCGTCGTCCATGGCGAGGTTGCCACTGTCGAAAGTGCCGTCATACAGCCAATAGCTGACATTGAGCGAAAGCCGGTCGACGGGATCGATACGCAGCTTGGCGCGAAACGTGTCGATCCGCTGGTCGTTGACGTTGCGGCGATCGGTGAAGGGATCGTCGGTCCAGCCGCCGATCTTCTCATGCGTGCCGGCCAGCCTCAGCGCGATCCGGTCCGCCAGGATTGGGACGTTCACCGCGCCCTTGGCGCCATAGTCGCCCTTGCCCCCGCGCGTGCCAGAGCCGGTGACCATCCCTTTCGCTTCCCATCCGTTCAACGCCGGATTGTGCGTCAGGATACGGATCGTCCCGCCCATTGATCCTTCGCCGAACAGCGTTCCCTGCGGGCCGCGCAGCACTTCGATCCGGTCGAGATCCCAGGCCCGGACGTCGGGCGCGAGCGGGACATTGACCCCGGTGAAGGGAAGTTCGTCGAGATAATAGCCATTCTCGTTGGACCCGAGCGTGGTCGAGATGCCGCGCACCGCGATCTGCGCATTGCCGTTCCCGCCATCGACGATCGCGACGCCGGGTGCCTCCTGCAATATGTCGGCGAGATTGCGCACGCCGCGTTTCTCGAGCTTGGAACCGCGGACCGCCGTCAATGCGATCGGCACCTCGATCAGGCGCTCCTCACGCTTGCGCGCGGTAACCACGATATCCTCACCCTCAGGCTCGGCGACCTCCGCATGCAGTGGCCCGCCACGAGGCGCCTCGCGAATGGTGATGATGCCGGTGGCGGCATTGGCCCCGGCCATGAGCCCCGTCCCGGCGAGCAGGCGACGCAGCGCTTCATCGACCGTATAGCGCCCGCGAACCGCGTTGGTCCTCTTGGATTGGACGGCCTTTCCGCCGGCGACGATCTGAACCCCCGCCTGTTTGGCGAAGATCGGGATGCCGCGTGCCGCGGGTTGCGCCTGAACGTCGAAGCTCCTGACCTGGCCATGGGCCGGCATCGCCACGACCGCCGCGGCGACCCCGATCGTGCCCATCATCATCCGTGCATGGAATCCCGAACTGCCCCGCATTGCTTTCCCCTCCCCTTGGTCGGGAGCATGCTTTGCGCTCCCGTTGATGGATAGATGGCCGGGCGGACGATTTCCGATGACGCCCCGCAAAAAAGCGGGCGGCGCCGACGTAAAAATCACATTGGTCCGCGATGAACCGGCAGACCGCGGTCGAGCTCGATTGACCCACCTGGTGTCATCCCCGCGAAAGCGGGGATCATCCAGGAAGACCAGCCTGCAATCCCATTACCGAGACAGGATCCGAGCACGACGCAACATCTCCGCGCCTCCGCGTGAACCATTCCAGTTCGGCAGACGGCTTGAGCCAACAGGCTCACGCGGAGGCGCAGAGACGCGGAGGATCGCTAACTTTCAGGCAATCGGCCTCTTCAGCTCCGTTCCTTTCGCATCTTCGCGCCTTCGCGTGAAACCAGTCAGCCTGACGTGATCGCCGAAACCGAAGGACTCACGCGAAGACGCGGAGGTGCGAAGATGTTCCGATCCGGATGGCCCGATCCCTAGCCAACCACCTCGACGACATTGTCGTTGGAATTGCGATCGATCCGTTTGTTGTACGGATCCGCGCCCGCGAAACCCGGTCGCCGATCGGTCACGAAGCGCAATATCTGCCGCCCCGAACGCAAGATGCGCCGCTCGAAGTGGACAAGCTTGTCGCGTCCGAAGCCGAGACTGTCCGGCGCCGCGCTGAACAGGCCGATGTCGAATGGCTCGGCGAGCGGCGCCTCCCGTTCCACACCCTGCCCGTTGGCGTAGAGCTTTCGCGCCTCGATCGTGACCGCCACATCGTAGCGGCCATCGCGCCGGCGCTTTGCCACCGCGCCCAGTGTCTGCACGTCATACAACGTGATCCTCTCGAACAGATCGGTGATCAGCGCCTGCTGCTCGGGCGCGGCCTCCGCGCGCAGCGCCGCGATCAGATCGCGCGAGATCGGATAGGGTGCGGCCTTGAAGGCATAGCGCGCGATCACTCGGCGCAGCGCACGGTTGACCGCAGCCTCGCCCATCTGGTCGCGCAGCAGATACATGACGAGCGCACCCTTGTTGTAATGGACATAGCCCTGATTCTCGGTGCGCATCAGCGGCAGCTCGTCGGATACGTCCTTGCCGCGCTTCCCCAGATATTGGTCGAGCTCGTATTTCAGGAACTTGCGGATCTGATCCGGTCCATGGAGTTTCTCCATCACCATCATCGCCGAATATTGGGCGAGCGTTTCCGATAGGCTCGTCGCGCCCTGGACATTGGCGCCGATCACCTGGTGCGCCCACCATTGATGCCCGAGCTCATGCGCGGTGACGAAGGTGATGTAATCGATTTTGGAGGTATCGCGCAGATCGGTGATGAAGCCGATGCTTTCGGAATAGGGCATCGTCCCGGCAAAGGCCTGTGCGAACTGCTCATAGGCGGGGAATTCGATGATCCGCGCCTGGCGATACTGATACGGGCTGAAATTCGCCTGGAAATAATCGAGCCCCACCCCCAGCGCCTGGGTCATCCTGCCGACATTCCATGCGTGCGCGGGGTGGTGATAGATTTCGAGCGCGACTCCCTTGTGATCTTGCTTGTGCAGCACATAGCGCGCCGACTGGATCGAGAAGAAATAATGGATGGGTGCGTCGGACACGAACCGCGCGGTGCGGCGACCGTCATGGATGGTGTCCGAGACGCGGGACCCCGGCGCGATCGGGGTCTGGTCCGCGGCGGTGGTCACGGTAATGTCCGAATTGACGCGGTCGACGCCGACATAGTTCCAGCGACGGCCATCGACGTCGTCGAGCGCATTGGGGCGCAGTTCGGACGGCAGGTCGTATTTGCGGCGTTTGGCGCGATCGGCAAGCAGCCCGAAGCGCGACATGCCGATCATCGGCGCGAACATCATATTGTCGACGAACGTGCCATTGGCCGCGATCCGCGTGATATTGTCGCTGTTCCTGAATCCGTCCTGCCCGAGCGTCGCGTGGAAGGACAGGGAACGACGCTCGCCCGGTGCAAGCGGACGATCGAAACGAAAGATCTGATAGTTCAGATGCGCATAGGCGGTCTCGAGCCGCGCGCCTTCGATTTTCAACGCCGCGATCCGGGCCTCGCGATTCCAATTGAGATGGATGTGCGACAGCGGTGCCTGCGTCCTGTTTTCGAAGACATAGCGACCGCGCGTCTCGATCCGGGTTCTTGCGGGATCGATCACCACGTCGAGCTTCACGTCGGTCAGCGTCGGCTGCGGCAAACGCTCGTAGCGAAGCAGCATCTTTTCCCGTTCGGCGGCGAAGCGATCGCCCTCGAGGCTGTTGCGATAATCGTTGCGGATATTGGTGTTGAGGAAGATGACGCCGCCGAGCCCCGCGAAGGAGAGCGCCGCGACAAGGCCGATGCCGCCCGCGGGACCGCGCGACAGCCTTTGCCACAGGCCCGTCAGCCTGGGCTTCAATCGGGTCTCGCTGCCACGGCGCCACAAGGCGTGCGCCAGCAGCAGCAACAGCACCGAAAAGGCGACCCAATAGGCGCGGAACCACCAGGCGGCGGTGCCGGCGATCCCGACCCCGTTCATGTCGGACAACGGCACATCGGGCGATTTGCCGAAGAGATAGAGATTGTGATCGAAGCCGAGCTGACCGGAAATCATCGTCAGCGCCATGTAGAGGACCATGAGCCCCCAGCCCGCATATTTGTTGGGCGCGACGATCTGGAACGCGACCGCGAGGATCGCGAGCAGCGTCCAGTCGATCGCTTCGGGCAGCACGTACCAGCCGAGATATTTGCCGATCTCATATTCGGGAAAGCCGCTTGCGGTCTGAAACGCCATGCCGGCGAGCGCGCTGATCAGCAGCATCGCGATCATCGCGAGCGAAAGCGCGAACGCCTTGGGAAGCAACAACACCCAATCGGGTGCGGGCGTTGCATCGACGATCTCGTGCATCCGCCGCTCACGCTCGCGCCAGACAAGTTCGCCCGCATAATAGATGGCGACGATCACGGGGACGATGCTGAAGGATTGGCGGAGCGTTTCGATGATATGGCGCGTCACCGGATAGATCGTCGCACCGTACAGGTCCGCCGTGAGCCAGAGCACCGCCAGCGCGTTGAACAGCCCGAGCGCCAGCAGCACGGCAAAGGCCGGGCCGCGAAACACTTGGGCAAGATCGAAGCGCGTCCGCGCCAGCAATTGCGCGCGCGCCGTGGCCGCATTCAGTGCGGGTTTCGGCAGCGGCGTGCGGATCACGCGCGGCGCGGTGTCCCGCGCCGCGGCGCCTTCGCGCTTGCCCGGCGCCTTGCCCTTGCCCTCGGGGCGGAACAGCGCGAAGGCGAGACCGAGCATCGCGACGCCGACCCCGCCCCACAGCAGCCGGTTCCACAGCAGAACACCCTCGAACGCAGGGGTCAGGCTGTTGCGCTCGGCGCCGGTCCAATATTTGGTGACCAGCGCATAGGCCGAAACGCCGAAGGGTTCGACGATCGCGGCGACGGTTTCGAGCCCGGGCCGTTTGAGCAATGCTTCGGTGACGACATAGGCGATGAGCAGCCCGACGACGCACATATAGGTCCACATCATTGAACGCGTGATCGTCGCCACCGCGAAGAACAATGTCGCGCTCAGCCACAGGCCGGGCAGCGCGAGCGCGAAATAGGCGAAAAGATAGGCGCCGGGGCGCGTGGCGCCCAATGTCTCGGGATCGATCCACGGCATGGCCGATCCGATGAGCTCGCCCAGCGGCACCGCGAGAAAGGCCAGCGCGGCCGCGGCGAAGGCGCCCGTGAAGCGTCCGAACACATAGTCGCGCTTGCGGATCCGCGTCGCCCGGATGATCGGCGCGAAGCCGCTATCGTCGTCGCGCACGATCGCGTTGGCGACGAAAGCGGTGGTCACGAACATGAAGAACAGGCTCATGATCAGCTGCGTCTGCGCGATCGCATAGGGCGCATTCTTGTGGACATTGCCGCCCGCGCCGATGTTGAACTGATCGACCGTGACGGTCGCGAATGCGAAAAGGAAAAAGGCCAGGGTCGCCACCCAGAAGACGGGTTGGCGCATCTGGTAGCGAAGCTCGAAACGGGCGATGTCGGCGAACATGGGCGGCGTCCTCAGGCGGCGTCGCGGCGCATGGCCGACAGCGTCGAGAAATAGACATCTTCAAGCCCGCCATCGGCGACTTCGAAGCCGAGATTGGGCCTGTCGTCGGCAAGCACGTGGATGACGGTGCGTCCGGCGAAGAGGCGCGTGCTGATGATCTCGTGCGCGGCGCGGTGCGCATCGAGCTCGGCGCGATCGATCGTCTTGCGCCAGATGCGGCCGCGCATCGCCGTCATCAATTCCGCGGGCGCGCCCTCCAGCAGGATGCGCCCGCTCGCCAGCACCGCCATGCGCGGACACAGGTCGGCGACGTCGCCGACGATATGCGTCGACAGGATGACGACGACATTCTCGCCCACTTCGGCGAGCAGGTTGAGGAAACGGTTGCTCTCTTCCGGGTCGAGCCCCGCGGTCGGTTCGTCGACGATGATCAGCCCAGGGTCGCCGATCAGCGCCTGGGCGATGCCGAAACGCTGGCGCATGCCCCCCGAAAAGCCCGCGACCGCCTTGCGCCGCACGCTCCACAGATTGACCTTGTCGAGCAGCGTCTCGACGGTGTCGCGGCGTTCGCCCGCATTGGCGATCCCCTTGAGCACCGCCATATGGTCGAGCAGCTCATAGGCGGAGACGCGCGGATAGACGCCAAAATCCTGCGGCAGGAAACCGAGCGTCGCGCGCAGCCTTTCGGGCTCGGCAAGTATGTCGATATCGCCGAAACGGACCCGGCCCGTGCTCGGCGCCTGCAATGTCGCGACCGTGCGCATCAATGTCGACTTGCCCGCGCCATTGGGCCCGAGCAGCCCGAACAGCCCCTTCGCGATTTCCAGATTCACATCGTCAAGCGCGCGTGTTCCGTTGGGATAGACGTGCGAAAGCTGCTCGATCACCAGCATGGACTGAAATTCCTCCCCAAATCATCCGCGAGCCTGCTTGTGCTCCGGCGTTGAAGGATAGGATGATCGGGGCGGCGATTTCCGACGGTGCCCGACGAAATTCAGCTTTGGTCGGGCACCAGCCTCAGTGCGCCATCGGCGATTTCGAGCCTGGCACCGATCAGCGGTGCGATCGTCCGCGCGAAATTTTCGGGCTGGTTGGTCCGGAAATAACCGACGATCGGCTCGCGCTCGAGCCTGGCATCGTCGATGACGATCTTGCGCTGATTGTAGCGATTGAGCTCGGACACCGCATAGGCAAGCGTCTCGCCGCTCAGCGCCAGTTCGCCGTTCCGCCAGGCCAGGGCGCGCTCGACCGCGTCGGGCGATTGCGCCACATCGATCGCCGCGGCCGCTTCGGGCACGAAGGCCCGGGCGCCGACGCCGGCGCGAACCCGCTGCGCGGGCCTGCCCTCCGCCCAGATCTCGACCACGCCCTCGGTGACGAGGATATCGACGCCCGCCGCATGCCGCCGCACCGAAAAGGCGGTCCCGACGGCCCGGATGCGGGCACGCCCGGCATCGACCAGAAAGGGGCGGGTCCGGTCATGCGCGACCTGGAACCAGGCTTCGCCCTCGTCGAGACGGATCAGGCGCTGTCCCGCCTCCATCGACACGGCGATGCGGCTGGCGGTGTTGATCGTCGCCACCGAACCGTCGGCGAGCGGCATCCGGCGCACTTCGCCAAGCCCGGTCGCGACCGTTTCCGCACCGGCCGGCAGCAGCAGCAATGCGCCAAGGCCGGCCGCGGCGGCACCGGCAACCACCCCGCCGCCCAGGAAGAGACGGCGGCTGAATCGTACACCTTCGTCCTGATCGCCACTATCGGGCTCGCCAATGTCGGGCTCCAGGGCGTCGGTGCCTTCGCCGCCATCGCCCAGCGCCCGCGCGCGATCGAGATAAGCAAGCGCGGCTTCGGCGCGAAGCAGCGCACCCTCGCGCCGTTCGTCCGCGGCCAGCCAGGCCTCGAATTCCGACTGCTCGGCCGGCGACAACGGGCCGCCATCGCGGCGGATCGCCCAGCGTACGGCGCCGTCCTCATCCATTGCCGCGATCCTCCTGCGCATGCCCGCCCGCGGTTTCGCCCGATGGCCGCGGATCGTCCGCCACGTCCGACAATGCCTTCAGGATCAGCTTCAGCCCCCGCATCGATTGTTGTTCCACGATATGCTCCGGCACGTTGAGCCGCGCCGCGATCTCGCGCTGCGGCACGCCTTGCACCCGGCGCAATTCGAAGATCTCGCGGCAACGATCGGGCAGTGCCGCGATCAGGCCGCGCACGCGCTCCAGCTCGCGCCGGGCGCTCACCCTGCGCTCCGGTCCGGGATCGTCATCCTCGAGCCGCAGCGCATCCATCTCGCTCAGACTGTCGATGCGGACGATGCGTTCGCGGCGGATGCGCTGGAGCACCACCATCCGCGCGGTGGTGAAGAAATAGGCTCGGCCGCTGCGGATATGCGCCACGCTCTTGAGTCGCGCGATGTTCAGATAGGCGTCCTGCACGATATCGTCGATTTCGCTTTCGGAAACGGTCATCCGGCGCAGTCGGGCGCGCAGGTCCGCCTCATGGGGAATGATGTTGCTCCCCACCCAGGCGACAATCTGTGCCCTGCTCTGCGTCAAGCCGCCTCGACCCTCCCATCCTGTCCACTATAGGATGAGATGCACGGCGACGGAATTTCCGATGAAATCGTCCGGCGATCTTACCGGATAGACGGGTTCAGGCGACCCATTCCCGGCCGACGCGCTTCGTCGGTTCGATGCTCGAGACATTCTCCGTCAATTCCGCCTTCGCCGCATAAAGCGAGTGATCGGCGGTTTCAAACAGGGCCTGTGCCGTCGCGCCGTCGGCAGGCCATCTGGCAACACCGATGCTGGCGCCGACCCGGATGACGTGCGTTGCGATCTGATAGGGCGGCACGAGCACCGACAGCATATGATCGGCAACGACATGGGCGCCGATCGTCGATCCGGGCAGCAGGAAGATCGCGAATTCGTCGCCGCCCAGCCGCGCGACGATGCCGTTTTCGCCGCACGCCTTCTGCAGACGGGCGCCGACTTCGCACAACAGGCGGTCACCGACGGCGTGGCCATAACGATCGTTGACCGGCTTGAAACCGTTGAGGTCGAGCAAGGCGACGGTGAATCGGGTCTCGGGTTCGGCGCCGGCGATCTCGCGCGCCAGCCGCTCGTCGAGCGCGCGCCGGTTGGCGAGACCGGTCAGCGGATCGGTATTGGCAAGCTCACGCATCTGGCGCTGGAGCAGCAGCAGGTCGACCAGTTGGCCATGCTGCTGAAAGATCATGCGGAGCAGGAACGCGCTGGCGACGACCAGGCTCGTGCCCGCCGCCAGGTCCATGCGATTGCCCGTAAAGAGCAGCAGCAGCGATATCGGCAGCAGCCCGATCGCCAGATTGACGATCGTCGCCGCGCGGATCGTCGACAGGCAATAGACCGTCGCCAGCGATCCCATCGCCATGATCATCGGATAATAGATCCGCGTCTCCGCCGGCGCGCTCCACCAGCTCACCACGCACCAGGCGCTGCACAGCACGGCAAGCGAGCTCGACACCCAGGTCGCCGCCGAGATCATCCGCCCCGCCGTCGCCACATCGACCGCCATGTTGCGCTTCTTCATCCAGGCAAAGAAGCGCAGCAGACAGGCCGCACCCATCACGAACGGGATACCGAGCCGGACGATCGCGGGCGCGCCTTCGCTCGATCCGTAGATGGTGGTCGGGATCGTCAGGAACAGCGTCATATAGAGCAACGGGATCTGGCTCTGCAGCCGCGCCGCCCTGAGCAGCTTGAAGTCGTCCAGAATGGCGTCCGGAATCGGCGGAAAGGCCTTCATCCGGAGCGATTGGATCATTGTCTTCATGGTGATGCGGCTAGCAGCAAAAAATAAACCGGTGGTTAAGCATAGGCCATTGCTCGAAATTTTCGCCGGCACCTCATGCTTTACGCGCCCTTAATCATGTTCTCCCTATCTCTCCCGCCCGACAGAGCGATTTCCAGTCAGATGAGCCATCTGACGACTCGGAAATCGCGGCAAGACAATAGGCTGAAGCGATTTCCAGTCAGATGAGCCCATCTGACGACTCGGAAATCGCGGCAGGACAATAGGCCGGAGCGGGGGGGCG
>NZ_JBYSZM010000023.1:71108-113093 GCF_058787155.1 Sphingobium sp. FW305-3-2-15-F-TSA7
CAAGCGGATCGGCCGCTCCGGAATTTCATCGGGAGCAAGCAATGTCACGCGCCGCGGTCAACCCCACTTTGCCTCAGAACGACACCCCCGCGGAACAGGCGAAGCGCGCCGCGCAGATCGCCGCCACCTGCGCCGACTATCAATGGACGACCGAGGTTGCGACGCTGCCCGGCGTACCGCTGGCCACCAAGGTGCCGGAAAACGACACGCCGACCTTGTCCTGGTTCCTCATCCTGATCGGCGTCGGTCTCAAGATCGCCCGCAACCAGCTCTCGGTCAAATTGTCGAGCAGCGCCAAGGGTGAGATCGCCACGCCGCCGGCAGCTTTGGTCGCGGCGCAGGCGCGATGCGACGAGATCGAGGCTTCGGCGGCGCGCATCCATGCCCAGCATGCCGAACATGCCGGCGCCGGCATCCTCGGCCGCATCGCCGCCGATCTGGAAACCGGCATCGACTATGTCGAGCATGACGCGCATCTCGCCTTGCTGCGGCAGCATGCGTCCGAACTCCGCGCGATGATCGAGATGACCGATGCGGAACGCCACGGCATCGGCACGACCGATCCGCTGTCGCTCGACGCCTATCTCGCGCTGTTCGACACGCTCCGCGCGCCAGGCATCGCCTATCAATTCCAGGAAGACGACGTCTTCGCGCGGATGCGGGTCGCGGGCCCGAATTCGGTGCTGATCAAGGGCATCGACACGCTTCCAGGCAATTTCCCGCTCTCGGACGCGGCTTATGCGGCGGTCGTGAACGGCGACACCCTGACGGCCGCGCTCGCCGAAGGGCGCATCTATCTGTCCGACTATGCCGAGCTCGACATTCTGGTGCCGGGCATGTGGGACGGCCTGCCCAAATATATCTACCTGCCCATGGCGCTGTTCGCGGTGCCGCCGGGCGGATCGTCGCTCGTGCCCGTGGCGATCCAGTGCGGACAGGATAGCAGCCTCCATCCGATCTTCACGCCGACGGTCGCCGCTGCCGACGCATGGGGCTGGGAAATCGCGAAGCTCGTCGTCCAGGTGGCCGACGGCAATTATCACGAATTGTTCGCGCATCTGGCGCGCACGCATCTGGTGATGGAGGCATTCGCGGTCGCGACCCACCGCCATCTGGCCGACGTCCATCCGATCTGGGCATTGCTCGTCCCGCATTTCGAAGGACTGCTCTTCATCAACAACCAGGCGGCGACCACGCTCATCGCCGCGGGCGGCCCGATCGACCATATCTTCGCCGGCACCATCGTTTCCAGCGAGCAGGCGTCGGCGAGCGATCGCCTGGCATTCGATTTCCACGGCAAGATGCTGCCCAACGATCTGGCCGCGCGCAATGTGGCCGATCCGGGCAAGCTTCCCGACTATCCCTATCGCGACGACGCGCTGCTGGTGTGGCAGGCGATCCACGAATGGGCCACCCAATATGTCGCCATCTATTATGCCGATGATGACGCAGTGACGGGCGATACCGAGCTTGCCGCCTGGGTCGCGTCGGTGACGGCGGAAGGGCTGGTGAAGGGCTTCACGCCGATCGCGACGCGCGGCCATCTCGCCGATGTCTGCACGATGATCATCTTCACCGCGAGCGCACAGCATGCCGCGGTCAATTTCCCGCAAAAGAACCTGATGGATTTCGCGCCCGCGATCACCGGCGCGGGATGGGCGGCCGCCCCCACCGAACAGGCGGGCCATGGCAAGCAGGACTGGCTCGGCTACATGCCGCCGGTCTCGCTGGCCCTCGAACAGCTCAACACGCTCTATCTGCTCGGCTCGGTGCTCTACCGCCCGCTCGGCACCTATCTCAGCAACGACTTCCCCTATCCCGCCTGGTTCCGCGATCCCGCGATCATCGGCGCGGATTGCGCCCTGTCGCGTTTCCAGGCGGCGCTGCAGGCCGTCGAGGCCCGGATCGTCACCCGCAACGGCGAACGCCAGGCGCCCTATCCCTATCTGCAGCCCAGCCTGATCCCGACCAGCATCAACATCTGATCTGGCGGTAAATTCAGCGGTCTTGCGATAGACGGCAATCAAGCGCCTTGGCAAAAGACGGCCGAGCTATCGCAAGGTCCAGCCGACAAGGAGATTTATGAACGGATATGTGCGGTTGGAAACGCCCGATGGCGAGCCGGTTTTCGTGAACGCCGATCGCGTCAGTTTCATTCGACGGTTCAGGGGCAGCAACACGGCAAGCGCCCTGAATTTCGAAAAGGGCAATTATATCGTTGTGAACGGCAATCTGGAGGACGTGGCCAAGGCGCTGGCGGAAGCATGATCGCATCCAGCGCCAGCCCCTGGCGCGCGTCCGTCACCCACCATCATGCGTTCACGTCGATGACGATCCTGCCGCGCACCTGCCCCGACAGGATCTTGTCCGCCAGCGACGGCACGTTTTCCAGCGGTTCGACCGCGTAAATCGCTGACAGCTTGTCCTTGTCGACAAGTTCGGACAGCCTGTCCCACGCACGCTGGCGGCGCGCGGAGGGGGCCAGGACCGAATCTATTCCCTTCAACGTTACGCTCCGAAGGATGAAGGGCATCACGGTCGTCGCAAGCCCAACGCCACCGGCGAGACCAGTCATGGCCACAATGCCGTCATAGCGTGTTTGCGCGAGCGCGGTGGCAAGCACCTGGGCGCCGACACAGTCGACGACACCCGCCCATATCTCCGCTTCCAGCGGCGCGGCATCGCGCGCCAGTTCCTCGCGCCCGATGATCCGGCTGGCGCCAAGTCCTTTCAGAAACGGGCCGCTTTCCTCCGCACGGCCGCTGGATGCGACCACCTCGTGGCCAAGCGCCGACAGCAGCATGACGGCGACCGATCCGACCCCTCCCGATGCTCCGGTCACCAGGATCGGCCCGTCGCCCGGCTTCACCCCATGATCCTCGATGGCCAGCACGCACAACATCGCCGTATAGCCCGCGGTGCCGATGGCCATTGCCTGTTCGAGCGACAAATTATCGGGCACACGCACCAGCCATTCTGGTTTCAGCCGCGCCTTTTGCGCATAGCCGCCCCAATGACGTTCGGACAGGCCATAGCCATTGACCAGCACGCGATCGCCGGGCTTGAATGCCGGATCGTCGGACTGGTTGACCGTCCCTGCAAGATCGATCCCGCAGACCATCGGCAAAGTCTGCGCAATCGGAATCGGGCTATGCGCCGAGACCGCAAGGCCATCCTTGTAGTTCACCGTCGAATAGGCGACGTCGACCAGTATCTTCTCGTCGGGAAGGCTGCCGACCGGCAATTCGACCAGCCGCCCCGCCCGCTTGCCGTCAATCTCGTCGGCAACGATCGCCCTGAATGTTTCGGTCATGGGTTTTCCTCTTAATCGGTGGTTGCGGGACGGCGAAGCCGTTCGACGATGGCGCGGCCATTGATCAGGCCCCAAGGGATCAGCAGGCCGGTTTGGGCCTTGTAGGCGGCCCAGCCGGGATGCCGGGAAATCGCATGATCCTTTTGATACATGCGCGGCAGAAATGTGGAGATCGTGGCATAGCCGACGATTGCCCATGCAAGCCAATGCTGCGCCAGCCAGGCAAAGGCGCTGTAGAGCAATATCTCACCCAGATAGTTGGGATTGCGGGTGTAGGCATAGAGCCCGCCCGTGAAGAGCCCGCGCTTGTTGAGCAATGTGAAATGACGCTGGCCGTCCGCGGCGATCATCGTGACCAGCCCGATACAGAACAGTGCAATGGCACCGGCCAGTTCGGGACCGCTCGGCACGATATGGCGTGACAGGAACAGCCAGGGGATGATCCAGTACCAGGCAACCAGCATGACATACATGTTGATCGCGCCCCACCAGGCCGTCGTGCGATCGAGCTGATGATCGCGAAAGCCCAGATCCTTGATCAGCCAGCAATAGCCATAGACGCCGTGCAGCGCGAGATAGACCCATGCGGCGTCGGAGAAATTATTGGTGCGAACCATCATGGCGTAGATGATGAAAACCGTGAAAATCTTGTGGAAATTCACCGCGGTCGCAATCTTGATACGCGGCCGCCCCTTGGCCTCGAAGATCAGGTGCGCGTGAATGAACAGCATGAAGCGCGCCCATGCCGGAACGGGTTCGCGGCCGGCTTCAATCGGGATGGTCGATGCCTGCGTCGCCATGGTCACCTCCTCAATCGATTGCGTAAACGCTGTAAGCCGCACCACCCTTGACGATGCGTCCGATCCCCACGGCACACAGGCCGTTGAGCCAGGCATATGTCTCGCTCGCGGTTTCGAAGAGCGGCGTGACACGGAAATAATAGCTGGATGGATCGGGACGCTCATCGGCATCGAGATCGAGCACCTGGCCCTGCAATGCGGGCGGAATGACCAGACGGCCGAGATAGGTGATATAGATCAGCGCACCATCGTCGGTTTCCGCGCAGGTCCGCACATCGATCGCGATCGATCCGTCGCTGCGGATCCGCGCCCAGTCCGCGCCCGAAGGCAGAAAACGCCCGCGCATCCGATCGCCCTCGAACCGTCCGCCGCTCACCGGATAGATTGCCCGGAACCCTTCGGGCGTGGCGCCGACACCGACGGGTGCGGCCAGGTCGAAATGCGCCTCGTAAAGCAGCGTGCCCGAGAGCGTCATGCCGCGATATATCCGCCATCGACGACCAGTTCGCTGCCGGTCATGTAGCTGGCATCGTCGCTCGCCAGGAACAGCAATGGCCGGGCGATCTCCATCGGATCGGCAAGGCGCTTCATCGGGATCATGCCGACGACGTGATCGGCATAGGCCGCACCGTCCTGCCCCAGATCCTCGATCAGCGTGTTGACGAGTTTCGTCGTCGTATAGCCCGGATGGATCGAGTTGACGCGGATCGGATAGCCGCTGTTGGCGCAATGCAGCGCGGCAGCCTTTGTGAAGATGCGCACCCCGCCTTTGGAGGCGTTATAGGCCGCCAGCAAAGGTTCGCCCACATTGCCGGCGATCGAGGCGACATTGACGATATTGCCGCCGCGCTCCTTCATCACCGCGATCGCCTTGCGCGTGCCCAGGAACACGCCCTCCATGTTGACCGCCATCGTCCGCCGCCAGATATCGAGCGTGCAATCCTCCGCCGTTCCGGCCCAGCCGACCCCGGCATTGTTGACCAGGACATCGAGCCGGCCAAAGCGCCGGACGATATCGTCGATCACCTGTTCCCATGCGGCTTCGTCGGCCGCATCGAGCGCCTGGCCCTCGATCGCCAGCCCCTCGGCGGCCAGCGCGGTCACCGAAGATTGCGCATCCTGCGCATCGCGATCGGTCACGATCACCTGGGCGCCCTCGCGGGCAAACAGTTCGGCCGCAGCGCCGCCGATGCCGCGTGCCGCCCCCGTCAGGAGCACGACACGCCCGTCAAATCGGTTCATGATCCGGATCCCCTTCCCACTGGTTCAGAATTTCGCACTGAGTTCGATGCCATAGGTTCGCGGCGTGCCGCGATTGAGATAGTCCAGCCCGAAGATGTCGATGTTGAGCCCATAGGTATAATAATATTTGTTGGTCAGGTTCTTCACCCAGAGGCTCGCCGAATAGTCTCCTTTCTGAAATGTCAGACGGCTATTGGCGAGCCAGTAACCCGGATTGCCGCAGGTGATCGCGGGACCGGCGGGGCGGATGTTGCCGGGAACGCCGGCGCGATCGCAGGGCGACTGACCATAATCGCCGAACGGATCGAAATAATATTTGCCCGTATAGGCGGCGTCGCCGCGCAGCGTCAGCTTGCCGACATCATTGTCCAGCACATCCCAGTCGAACCCGGCCGAGAAGGTGGAGCGCGGCGCATTGGGAAAGGGATTGCCGTTCACATTGCGTGTCGGGCTCGACGGATTGGTCGGATCCATCACATTGCCCGAATATTTGCTGCGCAACAGGCTCATCGACGCATCGAAGCGCAGATTGTGCAGCGCCTGGAAGCTGAGCTCCGCCTCGCCACCATAAAGGCGACCGTTCGCGCTTCTGGTGAAGGTCGTTGCGCCGATCACCTGCGTTACCTGATGGTTCTTATAGTCGTAATAGAAGCCCGCCAGGTTGAGCTGGACGCGCCGATCGAAGAAGCGGGTTTTCAGGCCGCCTTCATAGGCGTTGATCTGCTCGGGCTGGATATAATAGACCTGATTGGTGCCCTGATAGGCAAGGCCGTTGAAACTGCCGCTGCGATAGCCGCGGCTGTAATTCACATAGCCCATGACATCGTCGGCGAATTTATAGGCGACGTTGATGCGCCCGGTCAGGCGATTGGCCTTTTCCTTCTGCTCCAGCGCCGGGGCGTTTGCATTATAGGGGAAGGTATAGGGGATGGTGCTGGCGCGGATCGTGCCGCCCAGATCGTAAAGCACCGTCCGCCCGTTCAGATATTTCACCTTGTCCATCGTGTAACGCAGGCCGACACTTACGGTCAGCGCATCGGTGAAATCATAGCTGCCGTCGAAATAGATCGCAGCCGAGGGGCGCTTCACGGTGTAGCGTTGTTCCCCGCTGATCGGCCCGAAGGGCGGTGCGCCCGCCGCGCGACAGGCGGCCGATATCGCCCCGCCAAATCCGCCGCCGCCCGAATTGTTGACCTGGATATCGGTCAGCAGGGCGATGAGCGAGCGTGCATCGAGGAAACCATTGGGGTTGCCTGTCGCGACCGGCGCACAGCTTGCCGGATCGGTCGGGTTCAGCGCCGGATTGACCGCAAAGGCGGGGACGAACGCCGCCGCCTGCGGCGCTGAAACGGGCGCATTGAAGAAGGAACTGGGTGCCCCCGCGCTGAGCAGCAGCGGCTTCAGGACGCCGAAGAAATCGATTTCGTTGCGCGTGTCGATCTTGTCGACGCCATAATAGAGGCCGGCCACAAGATTGAGCTTGTCGCTCTTGTAGTTGAAACGCAGATCCTGGTTGAAATTCTTGCTCTTCGAATTGTAGCGCAACGCGCACACGCTGTTGGGTGAGCCATCGCAATCAAAGGGCGAGTTGCGATATTTTCCGGTGTCGTACCCCGTGATCGACGTGACCGAGACGTGATCGCTCAGGTTCAGCGCGATGTTGAGCGCAAGCCCCTTCGACGATGTGTAATAGCGACCGCCGGTATCGGCGGCGACCTCATTCCCTTTAAGTGCGCGGCCACCATTTTGCGCAGGATCGAAGCGCGAATAGCCCAGCACATCACGCCCGCCGGCCAATTGGCCCAGCGCATAGGGATTGGGCGCCAGCGGATTGTCGCGTGCGAAATAGCCCTTCAGATTGATGTCGAGATCGCTCGAAGGTTTCCAGCGGACGGAAACGCGACCGGCCACGGTGTTGGTCGTGCCGACATGCCGATCCTGAACGGGGTTGTACTGCCAGCCATCGCCCTTGGCATAGGTGCCGGCAAAGCGGATCCCCAGCACATCCGGGATCAGCGTCGCTTCCACCGCGCCCTCGAGCGTCCTGGTGTTGAAATTGCCATAGCCGGCGGTGATGGTGGCGTTGCTGTCGCCCAGTCGCGGCTTGTTGCTGAAAAAGCTGATCGCGCCACCGGTGGTGTTGCGGCCATAGAGCGTGCCCTGCGGCCCGCGCAGCACCTCGACGCGATCGAGATCATAGAGCTGCTGGCCGTGGCTGGCCCGAAAACTCTGATAGACCTCATCGACATACACACCCACCGGCGACGCGGTCGACGCCGAGAACTCGTTGGCCACCGATACGCCGCGCAGGGAGAAATTGGGCTGGGTGCGGCCATAAGGTGTGGTGATCTGAAGACTGGGGACAAAACCCTGAAGGTCCGACGTCTCGCTGACGCCACGTGACTGCAATTCCTCCCCGGCCAGCGCGGAAACCGCGACGGGCACGTCCTGGAGATTCTGGGACCGCTTCTGCGCCGTGACGACGATGTCCGCCAGGCCGACATCGCTGGCGGCAGCTTCGTCGGCGGCAGGGGGCGCAGGGTCCGATTGGGCGAAGGCCGGCATCGCGGTCAGCGGCACGATCGATGCCGTCACCAGCAGGATCGTTGCGAACTTCATAGGCATAATCTCTCTCCCTTTTGTCTTGTCCTGCTGTGTTACGGGGTGATCTGCGCGTCCCATGAGTGGTAGCCACCGGCCGCCATGGCGGAGAGCAGGTTGCGCGCGCCGAAGGCCTTTGCGGGGGATTGAAATCCGGTCGCCAGCAATTGCCCGCTCAGGATACGGCGACACGCTTCGGCGGCGAGCAGGCCCGTCTGGATATAGGGCGAATTGCCGCGCAGGATGACCTTCACGCCGCCGCAATTTCCGCGCCCGATGCAGGAGATCACCGATCGATTGAGATCCGGATTTTCCCGGCCCGGTTCTTCCGAAACCAGCGCGGCCGCCATTTCGTCGGATACCTGTTCCTGTTCGGCGGTGGACAGGTGCCTGGCGCGCCGTTCGAATTCCTCGAGCGCATTGATGACCGCACCGAACATCGCTTCGCTGCGGAAAGCCACAAGCGTCGCGCAGTTGCGGACGCGATCGTCCTGTTCGTACCACACGGGTTCCCCCGCGCCGGACCAGGGCAGCGCACGAAAGATGCGATGGGAGTCCGGTGAAATCGCAGGATAGGCCGTGGCGAATGGCCACATGACGAGCTGGTTGTGCTCCAGATAATATTGGGGAACGGTGCACATCCGCAGGAAGGACTGGGTGGAGGCGACGCTGGTCGCGGAATCCGCGAGATACAGCACGTCGAGCGTGTCGATCCCCGGCGTTTCCAGCGCGATCTCGGTGGCCAGCACGCCGGCGGCCCACATATAGGAGGTGGCCGGCGCCAGCAGCAGGCCGGCCTTGGCGAATTCGGCGCCATAACGATCCCGGATGTGGCGCATCCAATCCGCCTCGCCCGTCGTATCCAGATAATGGCATCCCGCCGCGAGCGCGGCCCGCACGACAGGCTCCCCCATCTTCATGAACGGGCCGGTGACGTTATAGACGACCTTCGAACCCCTGAAGAGTTCGGTCAGCGCCCCCTCCTCGCTCGGTGCTTCGGCAATACTGTACGCCGCACCGTCGAGTTCCGGCACAAGCGCCATCTGCTCTTCGAGCCGCTTGCGATTGCGTCCCGCGGCAATGAACGGGATCCTGGCTTCGGCGAGATGCCAGGAAATCAGCTTTCCGGTATATCCGCTGGCGCCATATACGACGACGGGTTCCTTCATGATCATTGTCCTCCCTTTGGCGTAACCGTCACAACGGCTCCTGATGCGTTCAATATCGTACTGCGGCCGTCAGCCAGCATCTGGATGAGGAACCGCTCCTGCGGCTTTTCCGAAGCAGTCTTTGGAATTTCTTCGACGATCTGCACGAAACTCGGCACCGCATTGGCGCCGATCCGGGCGCGGCATCTTTCGAATATTCCCGCAGGCTCGAAAGTCCGGCCGGATTGGGGAACGATCGCGGCGATCACTTCCTTTTCGCCCGGCGCATTCTCCGGCGTCGTCACCCCATAGACATGCACGTCGGCCACGCCGTCGAGCGCGGAGATCTCCGCCTCGATATGGCTGGCGCTGACGAAATCACCATTGCGGCGGATCGAGTTGCTGATCCTGTGGGCGAAATACAGCCACCCCTGTTCATCCTTGTATCCCGCGTCGCCCGTGCGGAACCAGCCATCGCGGACCTTGGATTTCGAGGCTTCCGGATTGCGGAGATAGACAACGGGCGGCTGATCGCCAGTGACCGGACGGAAGCAGATTTCACCGATCGTGCCCGGCGGGCATTCGCGATCCTGCTCGTCGAAGATCGTGCAGATCGTATCGGCGGGCGGCTTGCCGACCGATCCCGCCGGCCCCGCCCCCGGAGGGTTGAGCGTCAGCCCGCCTTCGGCCGCACCGAAGAATTCGAATATCTCGACACCGAAGCGCTCAGCAAAGGGGTGCCACAATGCTTCCGGCATGCCGGCACTCAACACATAGCGAACCTTGTGCCCGCGATCGTGCGGTGCCGGCGGTTCAGCATAGATGGCGATGGCCATGCCGCCGAGCAGGCTGAACATGGTGCAATCATAATGGGCGAGGATTTCCCACAGGCGCGACTTGGTGAATTGCTGGCTGATGACCAGCCGCAAACCGCCCGACAGCGCATTGCCGAGTGTGATCAGCTGCGCATTGGCATGGGTCAGGGACAGGCCGGTATAAGGCCGGTCATCGGGCCGCAACCCGATCGCGTGCCCCAATGTGCCCACCGCCGCGAAGCGGGCATAGGGCGATACGATCGCCTTGGGATCGCCTGTCGTGCCGGACGTATAGAGAAGCTGCATCGGCCTGGTCGGATCCGGTTTCGGCAGATCCTCGACCGCCACGGCCCGGCCGATCACATCCGTGAAACGGGCCATCCTGACCGGTCCGGTGACCGTCTGCTGGGTATCGCCCAGCACCCAGATCCATTCCAGCTCGGGCAAGTCCGCCAGGACATCCAGCAGATATGACAGCGCGTAATCGGCAACGAACGCGCCCCGGCACCCGGCGAAGCGCAGCATGTAGAGCAGCTTCTCGCCGCGCGTCCGTGGATCGATGGGGACGAATATCGTGCCCGCAATCTCGGACCCGATCATTGCATCCACGAATTCGGCGTGATTGCGCATGATGATCGCGAACGCGGCGCCGTCGCCCATATTTTCGGCAGACAATGCGCCGGCGATCCGGCGGCCGTTCAGCAGCAGATCGGCATAGGTCCTGACGTCCTCGATCAGCGTCCCGTCGGGGCCGACTTCGACAAAGGTCAGCACATCCAGATCGGCATGCCGTTCGACACCGTCCAGCACCATCTGCAGGGGGGTTTTCAGCGGGTCAGACACTGAGCACCGTCATCGCCATCGCGGCTGCATCGGTGCCAAGGAAACCACCGCCATTTTCGGCCAGCGCCACGCGCGCGCCGGCCACCTGGCGCGCACCCGCCCGGCCACGCAGCTGCTCGGTCAGTTCGAAAATCTGCGCGAGGCCGGTTGCGCCGATCGGATGCCCCTTGCGGACCAGGCCGCCCGACGTGTTGACCGGCACCCGGCCACCCAGTCTGGTTGCGCCGCTTTCAAGCAGCGCAGGGCCTTCGCCCTTCGCGCACAGGCCAAGCGCCTCGTAATAGATCAGCTCAGCGGGCGAGGTCGCATCGTGCAGTTCGACACAATCAATGTCTTCCGCCCCGACGCCCGAATATTCCCGGCTTTGCGCCGCCGCCCATTCCGGCAGGCCGGGTTCGCCATCCACTTCGTCATATCCGCTTGCGACCAGCGAGCTGAGCACCCGCACCGGCGCCGCAATTCCGTGCCGGCGCGCAAAGCGTTCCGATACGATCACCGCCGCCGCCGCACCGTCGCCGATCGGAGAACACATGGTGAGCGTCAGCGGGGGTGAAACCATCGGTGCGGCAAGCACCTCCGCCGCGCTCACGACGTCACGGAATTGTGCCCGGGGGTTGAGGCTTCCGTGAAAGGAGTTCTTCGCCGACACCATCGCGAAATGCTCGGATGTTGCCGGGCTGCGCGCCATGTAATCGCGCGTCATCCGCGCATAGATGTCCATGAACAGCGATCGCTGGCGATCCTCGCCCGTTTCGGACCGCCCCGCATCGACATAGGCCTGCAACGCGTCGGCATGCTCGGTATCGATGCTGCCGGAAAACACCGCGAAGGTGCGCGCCTTGTCGGCATGATAAAGTTTCTCGACCCCGAATGCGAGAACGACATCGTAGATGCCAAGCGTCACCATCGTGCAGGCTTGCTGGAATGCTGTGGACGCCGTGGCGCAGGCATTCTCGACATTGATCACCGGGATGCGGCCGATGCCAAGGCCACGCAGGATCATCTGCCCGGCAATGCACACCTGCCCGGTGATGACGGGGGCGGCCGCATTGCCCGCCCATGCGGCCTGGATATCGCCAATCTCGATGCCCGCATCCGCCACCGCCTGCCCGATCGCTTCATGCGCCAGGCTCGACAGGCTGCGATCGAGATGTTTCCCGAACCGCGTCATCCCGACACCCGCAATGAGGGCTGTTTGTTTCACGCACATCCTCCCCGTCGGGAAAAGCCGCATCCGGCCTCTCCCAAGATTTCAGTTTCCGTTTGACCGGTTGGTCAGGCGCTGGGCGGCAGCAAATCCGGGTCGATCAGACCCACTCCACCCTTCAGTGCAAGAACCTCATTGCATCCATCCTCGATCATCGACGCACGCGCGTCGCGCAGCAGTTTTTCCACCGGATATTCGAGCGTCAGCCCATTGCCGCCGAACATCTGGACGGCATCGCTCGCCACTTCGAAGGCATTCTGCGTCGATGTCGTCTTGGCGAACATGGCGACGGGCAATGACGGCATGTCGTTCGCCATGTTGAAGGTCGTCACCCGGCGCGAAATCGCCCGCGACACCTCCACCTTGCGGGCCATGTGGAACAGCCGGCGCGCGACATCCTGATGCCGGATAATCGGCACCCCGCCCTGCTTGCGTTCATGCGCATAAGCATAGGCGTGTTCATAGGCGGCACGCGCGCACCCCGTGAAGGTTGCGCCCATCAGCGCATTCGCCTCCGCATGAATGGCGTAGACGCCCTTCTTGAAATCCTCCGGCGCGACCAGAAGATGGTCGATATCGAGCGTGACATTGTCGAAGAAGATCTCGCCCTGCGGCAATGCGCGCTGCCCCAATTTTTCCAGCGGCTTGCCGCGCGATACCCCATCCGCATCGAGCGGTATGACAACGACCGCGCCGCGCTTCGGATCGGCGGCGCCGTCTCCGGTCTGCGCCGCGCAATACAGGATGCAGAGTTGGGCGATCGGACCGTTCGAGACCCAGGCCGATTTCTGTCCGTTGATGATCAGCTTGCCGTCGGTGATCTTCGCAACGCAGTTCGGACGGCCATATTGCCCGTTCGCATGGAACACCTGCTGCCCCGGATCGATCGAGTCACTGCCATGATCGGGCTCTGTGATGCCCCAGCATCCGATCATCGGTTCGGGATAGGTTCTGGCAACGAAATCATTGCCGAATTTGGCGGCCATATAGTGCGGCAGAATGCCGGCGCCCGCCGAAATGGCGAGACCGGCATCGCCCCAGCCAAGTTCCTCGAACAGCACGGCGAAAACGACCGGCATTTCTTCGGGCGTGAACGACGCCAGTGTCGCCATATCGATGCCGAGTGCCTGATAGTCGCGCCAGAAATCCCACAATGGCGATCCCGTCGCGATCCCGTCCGCCGCGCTCATCCGGTCGAGCACTTTGCCGATCGGCCGCATCGTGCGTTCGGCGAAGCTGTGAAGCGATCCGTGCAGATCTCCGACAATGCCCGGCAGCGGCGGCTCGGCGCCCAGGGGACCAAGCTTGACGCGCGGCGCGCTATCCCAGGCTGAAAATGCGCGCGGCGTGGCAACGTCATTCGCGGGCGCGACCGTCATTGGTGCCAATTGGCTCATGCTCGCTCTCCTGTCAGTCCTGATGCCCGATGGCACTCTGCGACGATGAATAGAACACGTGCCCTTCGCCGCAACAATGTTCCAAACTGACTATTTTTTGACTTATCCTGCCACGCGAACTAGCGTCCTCCAAAAATGGAGGGGTGCTTTGAAACCGGAGTCGCTGGCCACACTCAAATACTCCAACCACAGCCTGCGGATCATGCGGTCCTCGGTCGAGGAAGAAGGGCTGGCATGGCAACCGATACTGGCAACGGCCAGCATTCCAGCCGCTTTGCTCGACGACCCCAATGCCGAAGTGTCCGGCATCCAGGAATTGCGCCTGCAACAGGCCTTTGCCGACGCAACCCGTGGCCTGCCCGGCGCATGGCTCCGCACCGGTCTGCGCTACAGGCTGATGACCTACGGCCCGCTTGGGCTTGCCGTGCTGGCGGCCAATACGGTGGAAGAGGGATTCAAGGTTCTCGCGGCGTTTCAGGCGCTGACCTATTCCTTGATGCAATATACGCCGCTGTACGAGGATGGCGAGATGATCGGCCTTGGCGCCCATGACAATCTTGCACCGCCGGATCTTCGGGAATTCTGTCAGGAACGTGCGCTTGGGTCGGTCACGCGATTCCTGAACGACATGCATCCGCAATCACGACTGCTCTCGCACATCGAAAGCGTCCTCGACCGCCCCCAGGGATGGCTCGATATCGAAACGACCCTCGGCGTTCCGGTCACCTTCAACGCAGTATCGACCCGCTGGGTATTCGTGCCCGGCGCGGGCAAGGCGAGCCTGCCGATGGCCAGCCCGCTTCTCGAGGAAACCTATGGATCGATATGCGCACGCCTTCTGGAGGAAGCGCGCGTCAGCGACGATATGGTCAGCCAGCTTTATGCGCTGCTGGTGCGCTCCGCGCGCAGCTTTCCATCCGCGACCGAAGCCGCCAGCCACCTCGGCATGTCCGAGCGGAGTTTCTACCGACGGCTGGCGGAACAGAATTTGAGTTTCAGCACGATCCTCGATCAAGTGCGCGAACAGCGCGCGCGATCGCTGCTCGATCACTCGAATCTCTCGATCGAGCGTGTCGCCGAAATGGTCGATTTCGCGGAGACGGCCAGCTTCTCGCGCGCGTTCAAACGCTGGACCGGCCTGTCCCCGCTTCGCTATCGCGCCCAACGCAAATCGGGCAATGTCTGACGCCGCTACGGTCGATCGACATCTTCCGCGGCACATCGCGCACTCGGCTCGGTGCTCTACCGCCCGCTCGGCACCTATCTCAGCAACGACTTCCCCTATCCCGCCTGGTTCCGCGATCCCGCGATCATCGGCGCGGATTGCGCCCTGTCGCGTTTCCAGGCGGCGCTGCAGGCCGTCGAGGCCCGGATCGTCGCCCGTAACGGCGAACGCCAGGCGCCCTATCCCTATCTGCAGCCCAGCCTGATCCCGACCAGCATCAACATCTGATCGCGGCCTCCTGTTGCCCTGTCGTGAGATAGGTTGGAGGCTGATCCAGCTGGATTAACGCATCTTGTCATTCCCGCGTTCGTGCACCGGTGTCCGGGGCTCTATTCGGAGCCCGAGACGGCAAGCCCCTCTCCTCCCTATCGCGAAGCGATGGGGAGGGGGACCGCCAGCCAGAGGCTGGTGGTGGAGGGGAAAGAGGATGCAGCCGCCCTGCGGGACTTTCGAGCAAGATTCTCGTGGGATTCCCACCGGCTTCGAGGAGAATGAGCCATCGCATTTCCCCTCCACCACCGACCTGCGGTCGGCGGTCCCCCTCCCCATGCCTTCGGCATAGGGAGGAGAGGCCGACCGCATCGGCCCAGATCATGTCTCAACAACGGGACAAGCGGCTCAGCGCCAGGAATTCCCGCCTCGCATTAAACACCCGAAATAAATCCCCCGGCGCCAGTCCGCTTTCGCCGGAACGACAAGATGGTTGGTGTTTCGACTCAGATGGATCAAACCCTGGGGCCGGACATCAAGGAGCGAGTGGCGGGCGTGCGATGGACTCGTTGATCACTGCCGCGGCGCGTGCGCTCGCCGCGGGGGATCCGCTCGGGGCATTGAACCGGGTCGCGCTGCGCGACGACGCCCCGGCGCTCGCACTGCGCGGGATCGCGATGGCGCAGCTCGGCGAGTTCGTCCGCGCCCGGGCATTGCTCCGCAGCGCGGCACGGGCCTTCCGCCCGAAAGAGGCGGTCGCCCGCGCACGCTGCATCGTCGCCGAAGCCGAGATCGCGCTCGTCTCGCGCGACCTGAGCTGGTCCCCCGGGGCGCTCGATGCGGCACGGGCGACGCTCGAAGCCCATGGCGATCGCATCAATGCGGCGCATGCGCGCATTCTCGAAATCCGGCGCCTGCTGCTGATCGGCCGCCTCAATCAGGCCGGGCATGGGCTGGACGCGCTCGACGCGGCGGCCCTGCCGCCCGCGCTGCGCGCCGCCCATGCGCTGGCCGCCGCCGGCATCGCAATCAGGCGCCTGCAATCCGGCGCCGCGCATGACGCGCTCGCGCACGCGCGCCATGCCGCGCGGGAAGCGGACATGCCCGCGCTGACGGCGGAGGTGGAAAGCGCGCACCTCGCCCTGAACACCCCGGCGGCACGCCTGATCCTGCGCGGTGAAGAACGCCCTCTCCTGCTCGACGCGGTCGAGGCGCTGCTGGCATCCGATGCGCTGGTCGTCGACGCATGCCGCCATGTCGTGCGCGGCGCGGGCGTGACGGTCCCGCTCGCGACGCGGCCGATCCTGTTCGCGCTTGCCCGCGCGCTCGGTGAAGCCTGGCCCGGAGATGTCGCGAGAGACAGTTTGATCGCGCGCGTCTTCCGGGCGAAGCACGCCGATGAATCGCATCGGGCGCGGCTGCGCGTCGAGATCGGGCGGCTGCGCGCAGCGCTGCGCACGCTGGCCGGCATCAGCGCGACCAAAGCGGGTTTTGCGCTGGTGCCACGCGGCGCAGCCGAGGTCGCCATATTGGCGCCTCCGGCCGACGCGGCGCACGGATCGGTGCTGGCCTTGCTCGCCGACGGTGAATCCTGGTCGAGTTCGGCGCTGGCCCTGGCGCTGGCCACCAGCCAGCGCACCGTGCAACGCGCCCTCGACGCGCTTGCGGAAAGCGGCAAGGTCCAGCCTTTCGGCCATGGCCGCGCGCGGCGCTG
This sequence comes from Sphingobium sp. FW305-3-2-15-F-TSA7, assembly GCF_058787155.1. Lineage (NCBI taxonomy): Bacteria > Pseudomonadati > Pseudomonadota > Alphaproteobacteria > Sphingomonadales > Sphingobiaceae > Sphingobium > Sphingobium sp. FW305-3-2-15-F-TSA7. Next base: position 87,624 of record NZ_JBYSZM010000023.1, read on the forward strand.
GGTGGCGGCGCCCGTGCCGGGATTCACGACAAGCTTGTTACTCCCGGGGCCACTGCCCAGTGATTAGAATGGTCTCGCACCATTTAAGGATGGAACCATGAAACGATCCGCTGCCGACATCATCCGTGAATATGGCCCCTTCCCGGGCGTCGATCAGGTCCACGGAGTCACGTTCGACGGCCGGCAGGTCTGGTATGCCGCGGGCGGCACGCTGAATGCCCTCGATCCCGCGACCGGGGAGACGACGCGCAGGATCGACGTCGCCGCGCATGCCGGCACCGCCTTTGACGGCGAGCATCTGTTCCAGATCGCAGAGGATCGGATCCAGAAGGTCGATCCGAAGACCGGCAACGTGCTCGCCACCATCCCGGCGCCCGGCAAGGGCGGCGACTCGGGGCTGACCTGGGCGGAAGGCACGCTGTGGGTCGGTCAGTATCGGGATCGCAAGATCCATCAGATCGACCCCGAAACCGGCGAGATTCTCAAGACCATCGAATCGAAGCGCGTCGTCACCGGCGTGACCTGGGTCGATGGCGAGCTTTGGCACGGCACCTGGGAGGGTGACGAAAGCGATGTGCGGCGGATCGATCCCCAGACCGGCGCGGTGATCGAAAGCCTCGAAATGCCGGCAGGGACCGGCGTATCCGGCCTCGAGTCCGACGGCGGCGATCGCTTCTTCTGCGGCGGCGGACCGAGCGGGAAAGTGCGGGTCGTCCGCCGTCCCCGGCCGGATTCTGCGATCAGATAACCGACGCTGCTACCGTCTATCGAGCTTTTCCGCGGCATATCGCGCGCGCAGCACCGCAATCGCCTGATCGACCAGCAGCGCAATATCCGATGCGGCCAGCGCGCGCCGACGGATGGCGACGTGATAGATGATGTTGCCGACCAGCGTGTCGAATGCGAAGTCCAGCGCCTCGGCATCCGCGCCCGGCACCAGGCGGCGGAACTCGCGATAATAATATTCCTGTTCGCCGGCCTTGTGCCGCAGCGTCGCACGATCGAGCTCGGGCAGGCGCGCCGCGCTTTCGGTGATGCTCAATATCGCCCGTCCCCGGCTGCCCGACATATATTCGGCGCAGGCCGAGGCATGGGCCATCAGGATGTCGCGCGGCGGTTCGCCGGACGCGATCTCCGGCTCCACCGCGCGCGAGGTTTCGAACAGGATCGTCTCGACCAGTTCGAGCTTCGACGCGAAACGCCGGTAAAGCGTCGCGCGGCTGCATCCGGTCATCTCCGCGACCGCCTCGAAGGTCAGCCCCTCATAACCCTTGTCGGCCAGAACCTCCCACGCGGCATCGCGGATCGCCGCGTCCTTTTCCAGGTCGCGCGGACGGCCGCGCCCCCGCGCCGGCTGTTCCAACATTGCCTGCTCCATTCGAACATCCCCTCCGGCGCGATCCCGCCATCACATAAATCTGTCACAGAATATCGATACGCGTCCGCCTCGTAAATAGTCTTTCCCTTTCGGAGCGTGGTCGCGATGTACAAAATCCTCCTTTTTTCGAGCCTGTTCGCGCTTGGCACCGCCAATGCGTGGGCCAGTGATTCGGCGCCCGCCGACAATGTCGCGCCGGCGGCCGACGCGGCGGCGGATACGGGCGACAGCGGCGGCGACATCGTCGTCACCGCGCAGAAGCGCGAACAGCGCATCACCGATGTGCCGATGGCGATCAGTGCCTATGGCGCGGACTTCCTCGAACAGATCGGCGGCAGCGAGCTTTCCAGGGTCTCGGCGATCACGCCGGGTTTCGTGATCCAGCTCCAGGACAAGTTCGCGCCCGGCTTCTCGATCCGCGGCATCACCTCGAACGATTTCACGCCGCAGAGCGAGCAGCGCGTCGCCGTCTTCCAGGACGGCGTCGCCGTCACCCAGGCGACCGCCGCCTATGGCGAGATGTTCGACGTCGACCGGGTCGAGGTCGAGAAAGGCCCCCAATCGACGCTGCACGGCCGCTCGGCGCTCAACGGCGGCGTCTCGATCTTCCAGAAGCGGCCGACCGACAGCTTCGGGATCGAGATCAAGGGCGGGCTCGGCAATTACGACTATGTCCATCTCCAGGGTGTCGCCAATGTGCCGGTCAGCGACACGCTGGCGATCCGTTTCGGCGCGCTCACGCGCAAGCGCGACGGCTTCGTCAAGGACAGCGACGGTTCGGGCAGCTACAATGCGCTCGACGCCCAGGCCTATCGCTTCGTCGCCCGCTGGGAACCGGGCGACAGCTTCAAGTTCAACCTGATCGCGACCTATGACGTCGACGACACCAAGGGCGGCGTCCCCTTCAAGTCGCGCACCTTCCTGCCGCTCGACCAGGCCACGGGCGCGGTGGTCGGCGACCTCCGCTTCTGGACGCCCACACACCTGGGCAGCTTCGGCGATATCCCGTCGGCCTATTTCCACCGCGAGATACTGGGTCTGAGCGGCACGGCGGACATCACGCTGAACGACCGGTTCAGCCTGACCTCGATCACCGGCTATCGCTGGTTCGACGCCTGCCAGAGCGGCGACAATGACGGCACGCCGACCAACATCATCGCCTATGAGCAATGCAATTTCGGCGACCAATATTCGGAGGAGCTGCGCCTCAACTTCAAGGATGTCGGGCCGCTGGAGGGCTTTGTCGGCGCGAGCGCGTTCAAGGCCAGGAACGGCATGAATTTCGATCTCGGCTATGACGAGCGCGCAATGGCGCTGCTGCTCGGCGGCGTGCTGCAGGGCTTCGCGCCCAAGGGCCTGACCAACGCGCAGATCAACGGTATCCTCGGCGCGGGTGCTGCCGCGCTCAAGCCCTTCCATCTCGACCGCCAGCTCACCCGCGCCGACGTCACCACCTATGATGTCTTCGCCGACGTCACGCTGCACGCGACCGACCGGCTGGACATCTTCGCGGGCGGCCGCGCGACCTGGGACAAGAAGCAGGTCTCGTTGCAGGGGCTGACACCCAACGGCGTCTCGACGCTCACCAAGGGCGGATTGCTGCTGGCGCCGACGCCCGGCGGCGCGGTGCTCGAAGGCACCAACAGCTCGACCACGCTCACCGGCCGCGCGGGCGTGCGCTACGCCGTCTCGCCCAACGTCAATCTTTATGCGGTCTATGGCGTCGGCAAGCGGCCCGAAGTGCTTCAGGTCAACGCCAACAAGCCAGCCGAGATCATCCCGACCGAAAAGCTCGCCTCGGTCGAGGGCGGCGTGAAGTTCCGCCTGATGGGCGGCCGCCTGGTCGGCGACGCGTCCGTGTTCCATTATGATTACGACAATTTCCAGACACTGGGTTTCCGGAACGGCGTGCTGGCGACGATCAATGCCGGCAAGGCGAACGCCACCGGCTTCGAGACCCAGCTCAACTGGACGATCGTGCCCGGCGTCTCGATCTTCGGCAGCTATGGCTACAACAAGGCGCGTTTCCGTTCGGGCGCCTATGCCGGCAACCGCTTCCGCAACAGCCCCGATCACAAATTCGCGATCGGCGGCAATGTCGATCTGCCGCTGGCCGACGGCATCGTCAGCTTCGCGCCGGTCTATAGCTGGCAGTCGAAGATGTTCTTCTTCGACGACAATGACCGGCTCGACCTTCAGCAGCGCGTTCCGGTCGCCTATTCGGACAAGGTCGTCGACGAGTATCAGAACGGCTTCGGCCTGTTGAGCGCACGGCTGTCGTTCACGCCCAAGGGCGAGCGCTGGTCGTTCGCGGTGATCGGCGACAATCTGGCCGACAAGACGTTCATCGTCGATGCCGGCAATACCGGCGACTATTTCGGCATTCCCACCTTCATCGCCGGCACCCGCCGCACGCTGCGCGCCGAATTCGGCATCAAATTCTGACCCCCCTTTTCAGGAGACACGCCATGACATGGTTCATTCCGCTTGCGCGTCGCGCAGCCCTCACCTCGCTGCTCGCGCTCGCCATCGCCGTGCCCGCCATCGCGCGCGACGACAGCTTCACCATCGCAGTGCTGCCCGACACGCAGAATTACACCGATTACACCCACCAGACCGCCGAGGGCTTCCCCTTCGACGCGAGCGCGATGTTCCTCGAACAGATGCAATATGTCGCTGACAATCTCGAAAGCCGGGGCGGCGATATCGCCTTCGTCACCTCGCTCGGCGACGTGTGGCAACACCAGACGCTCAGGATCGATCCCGATCATGAAGCGCGCGGTTTCAAGGTCGCGCCCAATCCGATCCTCGACGCGCATTTCGCGCCGACGCCCAAGGTCCACAGCGTCGAGATGCCGACCGCGAAAAAGGGGTTCGAGAAACTGATGGGCAAGGTGCCCTTCTCCGTCGTGCCCGGCAATCACGACTATGACGCGATGTGGACCGATTCCAAATTCCCGCCCGCCGCGAAGTTCGACCCCAAGGATCTTTCGACGCTGGGCATGCTCCATCCCGGCGGCTTGACCAATTTCAGGTCGGTGTTCGGCAGCGACACGCCGTTTTTCAAGGACAAGCCCTGGTATGTCGGCGCGCATGACGGCGGCGCGGACAGCGCCCAGATCTTCACCGCCGGCGGCTATCGCTTCCTGCATATCGGCCTGCAGTTCGACGCGCCCGACGCATCGTTGGAATGGGCCGCGTCGATCATCAAACGCTATCCCGGCCTGCCGACGATCATCTCGACGCACGATTATATGGACAAGGAAGGACGCCGCATTCCCAATCCGATGATCGACGGCCATGCCGCCGACCCCAAGGACAATAATCCCGAGATGGTCTGGCAGAAGCTGGTGAGCCAGCACGACCAGATCTTCCTGCTGCTGTGCGGCCACGAACATGGCCAGGCGCTGCGCACCGACGCCAACCGCTTCGGCAACAGCGTGCATCAGGTGCTCGCCGATTATCAGGACCGCGGCCAGACCGCGATCGCAGCCGGCGTCAAATCCGACTATCCCGTCGGGATCGGCGACGGCTGGATGCGGCTGATGACCTTCGACATGGCCGCCGCCGTGCCGACGATCAAGGTCCGCACCTATTCGACGCACTACAAGTCACTGAGCGTCGACACGCCCGATTATGCCAAATGGTACAAGACCCAGGAGAAACCGAAGCTGAGCGACGAGGCCTTCCACGCCGAGGATGATTTCACGATCTCGCTCGCCGATTTCCGCAAGCGTTTCGACAAGACCGCCAAGGTCGCGAAATAGAGGCTCGGCGCCGGTTCCGGGCGATGATCGCCCGGGGCCGGCACGATCCCGAACGATCCGCCCCGAACCGCCGGCCCCGGATCAGACGGACGCCTGCGATGCGCCCGTCAATGCCGGCCAGGCTTTCATCGCGTTCTGCGCAATACCCATCAGCGTTTCGCGGCTCGCCCCATCGCGCGCCTGGATCGCCATTCCCTGCTGGACGGTCACGTAGAAGGTCGCCACCGCGCGCGCGTCGATCGTGGCCGGCAGGTCGCCGATCGACACGGCCTTTGTCAGCCGCGCCTCCAGATCGTCGATGCTCGCCGCGCGATCCCGCCGCAGGATATCGCCAAAGCCTTTGCTCGCCTCGCCGGGCGTGAGGCCGGACAGCACGACCATGCAGCCGCGGGGCTTGCCGGGCCGTGAGAAGCTCAGGGCGCTGGCCGTCAGATAGGCGTCCACCGCCGCACGAACCGTCGGCGCGGCATCCATGGCCGTCCGGATTTCGGGGCCTTCCGTCGCCTCGTAATGGAGCAGCGCCTCCTTGAAGAGCGCTTCCTTGGAGCCGAAGGCGGCATAGAGGCTGGGCGACCCTATCCCCATTGCGCGCGTCAGGTCCGAGATCGAGCTGCCGTCATAGCCGCGCGCCCAGAATAGCTGCATCGCACGGGACAGCGCTTCCTCCCGGTCGAAATTTCGAGGTCGGCCACGATCGGCCATGTCGCAATCCCTTTTGTATCGATCATTAGATAATTCATTTGACAATGCCTGTCCACGCGGACAGGCAGTAATTCTGTATCGATCGACACAGAAAGGAACGCCAATGTTGCATCTCGAAGGAAAGCGCGCACTCGTCACCGGCGGCAGTCGCGGAATCGGCGCCGCCATCGCCCTGCGGCTCGCCCGCGACGGAGCGGACGTCGCCATCACCTATGAGAAGTCGGCCGATCTGGCCCAGGCCGTGGTCGCGCAGATCGAAGCGCTGGGCCGCAAGGGCCTCGCCATCGCAGCGGACAGCGCGGACCCGGCTGCGGTGAAGTCCGCCGTCGATCGCGCCGCCGCCGGGCTGGGCGGCCTCGACATCCTGGTCAACAATGCCGGGATCGTTCGCGGCTACGGCCCGATCGAGGGCTGGACGCTCGCGGACATCGACCAGACGCTGGCGGTCAACGTCCGCGGCGTTTTCCTCGCAACCCAGGCGGCGGTCGCTCATCTGCCGAGGGGCGGACGGATCATCACGATCGGAAGCAATCTGGCGGATCGCGTGCCGATGCCTGACCTGACGCTCTATTCGGCGTCCAAATCGGCTTTGCTCAGCTTCACGCGCGGCCTGGCACATGATCTGGGGCCGCGCGGGATCACCGTGAACCTGGTGCATCCGGGATCGACCGACACCGACATGAACCCGGCAACGGGCGAAGCCGCCGACGCGCAGCGGGGCCGGATGCCTATCCCCGAATATGGCAAGCCGGAGAATATCGCCGGCATGGTCGCATGGCTGGCCGGCGAGGAAGGCCGGTTCGCCAACGGCGCGGGCTTCACCATCGATGGCGGGGCGAATGCATGACGCAGGTGGCAGCCGGCCGTGATGCCCTCGGACTCGCCGTCCCGCTTCTGGCGGCGGTCACCGCCATCGTGGTGGCGATCGAGTTCGTGGTCGTCGGCCTGCTGCCGTCCATGGCGCACGACCTCGGGATCGGCCTGGCGGGTGCGGGCGGTCTCGTCTCCGCCTTCGCCTTCTCCGCCGCCTTGCTCGGCCCGCCACTCACTTTGGCCGTGGCACGCTTCGAACCGCGCCGCATCTTGGCGCTGGTCGCCGCGATCTTCGGCGTCGGCAATCTTGTCGCGGCGGCCGTCGCCCGCCACGATCTGCTCTGGGTCGTCCGCATCGTCGAGGGGGCGGCGCTTCCGGTCTTCATCAGCGTCGGCGCCGGAGCGATTGCCGGCCTGGCGGGCCCCCGCCGCCAGGCCCGGGCAATCGCCCGGGTGAATATCGGCACCATCGCCGGACTGGTGGTCGCCGTTCCCGCCGGCGTCGCGCTGGGCGCCGCGGCGGACTGGCGCGCGGTCTTTGCCGGTCTCGGCCTGCTCGCGCTGGCGGGTGCGGCGGTCCTGTCGCTCAAATTCCCCGTGATCGCACCGCGCCGGGATTCCGGCATCGGCCGGCAAGCCGCGATCCTGCGGTCGCCGGTCTTTATCGGCCATCTCGTCCTGTCGGCAGCCGGCTTCGCCGCCATGTTCGCATCCTATGCCTATCTGGCCGCGATCCTGGAAATCGGGGCCGGATATCATGGCGCTCAGGTCGCGCTGCTCCTGATGGGGTTCAGCGCCATCGGGCTGATCGGCAACGATCTGGGCGGCCGCGTCGCCGGCCGCTGGCCGATAGCCGGCACTGTCGGAGCATTGCTGATCGTGACTCTGGCGGTCGGCGCGATCTCGTTGCTGGGCGCCGGGAGCGGACTCTTCCTGCCCCTGCTGGCGATCTGGGGCGCGGCGCATGCCGCCGGCTTCATTCTCTGCCAGATCCGCGTCCTCGGCGCCGGCGAACGTGCACCCGCCTTCGCGATGTCGCTCAACATCGCGGCCTGCAATCTCGGCATCGCCGTCGGCGCGCTGGCGGGCGGCGCCCTGATCGAGGTTTCGGGATTGAGCGCGCTGGGCGGCGGCACCGCGGCGTTCACGATGCTGGCCGCCGGCGCGGCGATGATCGTCATATGGCTCGGCCGGCGCGATCCCGTCGAGGCCGGGCCGGCGGCACGTTACCGCTGACCATCCGCATCATCGGTTGCCGGCGGAAGGTCGATCCGCAGGCATGCGCCGCCCGACGATCCGTCGACGGCGACGACCTGACCGCCATGGAGCTGGACGATTTCCCGGACCAGGCTGAGGCCAAGGCCAGCCCCCCTGCCCTCCGGATGCAGCCGGCTGAACGGCTCGAAAATCTGTTCGCGCTGTTCGGGCGGAATGCCGCTGCCTTCGTCGCAGACCTCCATCCTTGCCGGCGCCGTCACGCGAACGGTGATCTTCCCCTGCCGCCCGCCATGCTCGATCGCATTCTGCACCAGATTCATCAGCGCCCGCTCCAGCGAGGAATGATCGCCGAGGACCGCGACACCGTCATCGCCGGGTTCGAACGACACGTCATATCCCGCGGCAAAGGCGAGCGGCGCCAGATCGACGACGACGCGCCGGGCCAATGCGCCCAGATCGATGGATGAGAATGTATCGGTTCGCTGGTCGAGCCGCTGGAGATCGAGCAATTGCCCGGCGAGCACGGCAAGCCGGGCCGCATCCTCGGTCAGACGCGCTTTCTCGCTGGTGAAGGGCAGCGCTGCCACTCTGGTGTTCAATATGGCGATCGGCGTGCGCAGCTCATGCGCGGCCTGCGCCAGGAAGCGCTTGTGACGCCGATATCCTTCGTCCAGGCGGATAAGGGCGTCGTTGACCGCCCTGACCAGCGGCAGGAATTCCCCGGGGATATCGTCCACCGGCATCTGCACGCCGCGCCGGTCGAATTCGATGCGCGCCGCATTGGATGCCGCCTGCGCCAGCCCGGCCAGCATGCGCCGGACGACGATCGGCGTGACGATGACGGTCGCCAGCGCCAGCAGCAACAGCATCGGCACGAAGATGGAAAGAAAGGCCCCCGAGGTGCCGAGCAGCAGGCGGGCGAGAGTCAGATGCCCTTCGGTTCCGGTGAAGATCTGGACATTGCCTGCGGGCGCTTCCACCCATTTGACGATGGCCTCGGGTCGCGCATTCTTGTCGGGCGAAAGCCTGAAGCGCGCATCGTTCATCCGGCCGAGCCCGGCGGTCGCGAACGCGAATGCGGCGGGCACCGTCCCTTCCGACAGGCTATGGCCCGCGCCGTCCCGCGCGATGAACCAGATATCGCCCGCTTCCTTGCGCAGCCGCGTGAGCTCCGGGGTTTCGCTCAGGACCAGCTCGCCGCGCGGACCGCGTATGATGGCGTCCTTCAGAACGTCGATATTGCCATTCTCATAACCGTCGATGAGATAGCCCGTCCCCCATAGCAGCGCGACGGCGACGGCGACGACCAGCGTGATCGCCCCGGCCTCGAAGATCATCAGCCAGCGGACGAGACGCCATTTGAAGGACGGGGTGCCGCCCGCGCTCATGGCGTTTCCCGCAACAGATATCCCACGCCGCGAATGCCGTTGATGATCACGCCCGCCTCGGCATCGAGCAGCTTGCGGCGGACGCGCGAGATATGGGTGTCGAGCGCGTTCGACTGGATTTCGTCGTCGAGCCCGAACACCGCTTCCATCAACACCGTCCGCAGCACCATCCGCCCCATGCGGCGGACCAGCGCCTCGAGCACGAGCAATTCGCGACGCGGCAATGTCATCGACACGCCCGAAATACTGGCTTCGCGATGCACCAGGTCGAACGACAGGCGGCCGGCGGTCACGATATCCGATTGCAACGCCGCCGGCCGGCGGGACAGCGCCCGGATCCTGGCCAGCAGCTCCTCGAATGCGAAGGGCTTGCCGATATAATCGTCCGCGCCGCCATCCAGCCCGGTGACGCGATCCGCAAGATCGTCCAGCGCCGTCAGCACCAGCACGGGCACGGTATTGCCCCGCGATCGTATGGCGGGAATCAGCGAGAGCCCGTCCCCGTCGGGCAGCCGCCGGTCGAGGATGACCACGTCATAGACCGCGTCGTTCAGGACGAATGCGGCTTCGGACAGGTCGCGTGCATGATCCACGACCATCCTGTGCTGGTTCAGGACGGTCTTCAGGGCGTCCGCGAGATCCCGTTCATCCTCGACCAGCAGCACCCGCATGGACATGCCTCTCCTAGAGCGATTTATAGTTCGATGGACTCATCGAACGACTCGAAAATCGCGACAAAACAAAAGCCTGGAGCATGCTGCGATCCGCTTCCGGCGGATCACAGCATGCTCCAGCGCACAGTCCCGGCGCGGGCGATCCCTAACACATCTCCATTGAGCGAAACTGTCATCGCGCGGGCCGTAAGAAAGGCGCGCGCCCGCCTTACCGGCCCCGCCAGAGCCGCACGGGCGGCGCCGGCCCCGGCCGGCGACGTCAGGCGACGCCGAGTGTCTCGCGCGCCCCGTCGCCGAGCGCGCCCAGAAGCTCGGCCATGTCGGTCTCCTCCAGGAACGGCCGGATCTCCACCTCGCTGCGCCCCGGCATCAGATTGGGGCAGCGCTTCGCCCAGGCCACGGCCTCGTCCATGTCCTTGACCTCCCAGATCGAGAAGCCGGCGACCAGCTCGCGCGTCTCGGCGAACGGCCCGTCGGTGACGGTGCGGGCGGGCCCGTCATAGACGATGCGCTTCGCCTCGGCGCTGGACTTGAGGCCCGCACCGGCCAGCAGGACGCCGGCACTGGCCAGCTCCTCGTTGAACCGCTCCATCGCCTCGAACGCCTCCATCGTCGGCGCCGCGCCCTTTTCGCTGTCCTCGGACGCTTTCACGAACACCATCACCCGCATCGTCTGTCTCCTTGTCTCAGCCGGCCGCATCGGCCTGGCATCGGGACGACGAACCAGTGTGTCGGAAATCGACAGGGTTGGGCAAATTTTAATCGGGGGGGCCTTCACCAGCCGACTATCTCGCTCCAGTGGCTTCCTTCGAGAAATCGCGGGCAAGGTCGATAAAGGCCTTGAACGCGGCGGATGGATGTCGCCTGCCGGGATAATAGAGCGACAGCGGCGCGAGCGGCGGCGTCCAGTCCTCCAGCACGGCCTCCAGCCGCCCGGCCGCAAGATCGTCCCGCACGTCGGATTCCATGACATAGCCGATGCCCATCGCCTCCAGCACGGCGATCCGCGACAGGCTCGCTTCGTCGAGCGTGATCGGCCCGGCGACGTCGATCTGCACGGGCTGGCCATCCTTCTCGAACTGCCAGCGATAGGGCGCGCCATTGGGCAGCCGGACGCGGATGCACGCGTGACGCAGAAGGTCCGGCGGAACCAGCGGTTTGCCGTGTTTCCGGAAATAGGCCGGCGATCCGACCACCTTATTGCGCCGCGCCGGCCCCAGCGACACCGCGATCATGTCGCTGGGCACGAGATCCCCGGCCCGGACGCCGAAATCGAACCCGTCGGCGACGACATCGACCAGCCGCCCCTCGGTGACGAGATCGATATGCACCTGCGGGTAAAGCCGCAGATATTTCAGGATCAGCGGCGACAGGATTTCGCGCGCGCCCGTCGCAAAGGCATTGATCCTGAGCACGCCCGACGGCGTCTCCTGCTGCGACCGCGCGGCGTTCATCGCGTCGTGAATGTCCTGCAGCGCGGGCCCGACCTGCCCGACAAAGCGCCGCCCGGCATCGGTCAGCGAAACGCTGCGCGTCGTCCGGTTGAACAGGCGCACGCCCAGCGCGCGCTCCAGCTTGCCGATCGCATTGCTGAGCGCGGTCGTCGACATGTCGAGTTCCAGCGCCGCGGCGCGGAACGACCCGCGTCGCGCGATCGCAAGAACCGCATCCAGTTCGACCAGACCCTGCCGCATCATTATCCCGCTAATCGCAACGCTTCATCCACCTTTGTCCCGATTATCGGCGTGCTTGTCGATAGCTAGATTGGTGACAGCACGGAGCAGCCCGCTTCGTCAGGAGACAGCACATGGCGATCGAATTGCCAAAACCAATCGCGGACTATTTCGAGGCGGACAAGGCGCAGGGCGCCGAGGCGTTCGCCGCATGCTTCACCCCGGCGGCGATCGTCAGGGACGATGGCCACACCTATGCGGGGCGCGACGCGATCGGCCGGTGGAAGACCGAGACCGCATCGAAATACAGCTACACCGCCGAGCCGGTCGCGATCGCCGAAGACGGCGGCCGGACGATCGTCACCAGCCATTGCGTCGGCGACTTCCCCGGCAGCCCCCTCGACCTGCGCTACGCCTTCGTCCTCGATGGCGACAGCATCGCCGAGCTGGAGATCACGGCATGACCCCGTTCGTCGATCTCACCGGCAAGCGCGCGCTGATCACGTCGGGCACGCGCGGCGCGGGCGCCGCCACGGTGGCGCTGTTCCAGCAGCTGGGCGCCAACATCCTGACAACGGCGCGGACGAAGCCCGACACGCTGGACGCGGCGCACTTCGTCGCCGCGGACCTCACCCGCGCCGAGGATTGCGCGATCCTGGCCGACGCCGTGCGCGAGCGTCTGGGCGGCGTCGACATTATCGTCCATATGCTCGGCGGCTCGTCCTCGCCCGCCGGCGGCTTCGCCGCCCTCGACGATGCGCAATGGCAGCGGGAACTCGATCTCAACCTGATGCCGGCGGTGCGCCTCGATCGCGAACTCGTTCCGGATATGGCAGCGCGCGGCAACGGCGTCGTGATCCATGTGAGCTCGATCCAGCGCCAGTTGCCCCTGCCCGAGGCGACCACGGCCTATGCGGCCGCCAAGGCGGCGCTGTCGACCTATAGCAAGAGCCTCTCCAAGGAGGTATCGCCCAAGGGCGTCCGCGTCGTGCGCGTGTCGCCCGGCTGGATCGAGACCGAGGCGTCGGTGGGCTTGGCAACCCGGCTGGCCGCGGAGCATGGCGCCGATATCGAAGAGGGCAAAAGGATGATCATGGAGTCGCTCGGCGGAATCCCGATCGGCCGGCCCTCGAAGCCGGAGGAAGTCGCCAGCCTGATCGCCTTCCTTGCGTCGGATCGTGCCGGGACGATCACGGGTGCTGAATATGTGATCGACGGGGGGACGGTGCCGACGGTTTGATAGAGCGCAGCCAGGGCTTGGTGGATGCAGGTCTATTAAATTATGGTGAGAGGGGACTAAACTCGGAGGTGTCCAGCGCATGGCCTATTTTAAGCTGCCTTCTTATTGAGTGCAGTGTCACCGAAATTCCCAACTCTCCGAATTGGATGCTTGTTTTCTTGGACTCTCGCTTAGTTCGCCTGCACACTGCGAACATTGCAGAAAACTAATCACAAACGCCTTATGGCGCGCGTAGGGGGAGTAAAGGGTGCCGGTTTCTCCAGTTGCGATCCGCGTCAGCGAGATCGGCGAGTTCATCCGCTTCCAGTCATGCGAGCGGCGCTTCAAGCTCGGGCTCTCCAATCGGACCCTTGCCCGGGCTGTTCCCTTCTCCGAGCGTCTTTTCAACAGTCTGGATCCGGTGCTTCAGGCGGTCGGCGAGGAGGCTGAGCATGCCTGGGAGCGCGCCCTCGCCGCGCAGGGCGTGGGTGCACTGGGAGCAGCGGCCCATCCGGAAACTAACGTCGTCCCATGGGCGGCGTTCGAGGCCGCCGTCGCGACAGCCGTGCCGGGCGTTCCGGTCTACTGCCGCGAGGTCCAGGTGGCCGGACGGGTCGGACGCTTCGACCTTGAGGGCCGCATGGACTTCGTGGTGCTGCTTTGGGACGATGGCGTGCCGCGGCTGAGGATCGTCGAGGGCAAGGCGAGCCGTAAGGACCGTACCTATCACCGCATCCAGCTCGCCGCATATCTGCTGCTTATCCGCCAGCGTCTCTCGGCCGCGCCTCTTATGGTCGCGGGCCTTGTCCTCGATGTCGACGCAGTGGAGGGAACGGTCGTCCGCATCGATGAATCCACGAACGAACCGCAGGACATGCTTGCCCGGCAGGCCCTGAACCTCGACACCGAACTCGCCGATGTCGAGCGGATGCTGAGCGACGAGGGGCTCCTCGCCACCGTCGTCGATCGCGACCTCGACATTCTCGACTTTCAGCTCGATTCCAAGTGTGACGGATGCGTATTCAGCGTGCATTGCTTGCCCGAGAGCGCGAGGCAGCGCCGGCTCGAACTCGTCGGCATCGCGCCAACGACCTGCCGGATTCTGCGGAGCGTCGGCGTACCCACCATCGACAGGCTGGCGGATCTCGATCCGGCCTCATCGGTGGGCGAGCAAGTCAGGCGCGCTCCCGGCTTCGACGCAGATCTCAACCAGCTCGTCGCGCTCGCCAGTGCACGGCGCTCCACGCTGCCGCGCGGCGACGACGATCCGCGCGACTACCAGGTCCAGTCGCTGCCCCACTCCGGCCAAGGCCAGCTACCAAGGCACGACATGAACGGGCAGCGGCTTGTCCGCGTCTACATGGAGGTTGACTACGACTACACTGAGAACCGCGTTGGCGCGCTCGCGGCGCACGTGACGAACAGCACCGGGCAGATCCATACGCCGTGGGGCGCAGACTTCCGGCCAGTGCCCGGGATCGCGGAGGCCGTAGAGAGCCCGGGCGGCGGCGACGTTGTCCTGTCCGAGGTCAGCGGGCGCGACGTCATGCACTTCCAGACGGCGCCGTGGTCCGGCATCGGCGACCAAGACACCGGCGCCGAACGCCAGATGATCCAGCAGTTCCTATACGACCTCATCGAGGCGATCGCGACGGTAGCGGATGCACCGTCCGTCCCGATCCACTTCTACGTCTACTCGCGTTCGGAGATGACGCAGCTCGTCGAAGCGTGCACTCGGGCGGGCTCGACGCTGCTGTCGCACCTGCGCGAGCTACTCGGTTCGCGGCAGAACCTCGAGCAGCTGATATTTTCCTGCATCCAGGACGAGGTAGATGACCGGTTCGCGCTCGGATGGACCGGTCGAGGCCTAGCCGTCGCAACGTCGCTCACCTGGTTCGGTCAGCGGTATCATTGGACGCGGACCGTTACCGGCGCGCCCCTCGAACTCGACCGCGTGTTCGAGCAGGACATCTTCGACTTCCGCAGCACGCTAGACGTAGACGCCGCCGGCAACTGGACAGCTGCGAACGCGCCCGGCTCGACGCGTCGGCGCTTTGAGATCCGAAGCAGATTCCACGACACGCTAAGTGCTCCGTATTGGCGCGCGGTTTGGAGGTCGTTGCCAACCAATGTCGCGGATCAACGCACGCGCGCGGCGATCGACCGCTATCGCCGGGCCGAGGCGCCTGGAGTGATTCGCAGCTACCTGCACGCGCGCGTTCATGCGCTACGTTGGCTCGACGAGCGGATCCGCTTCAAGAATGAGGAGATCGACAAGCCCCCGCTCGAGGTCGCGCGCCTCCAAGAATTCGAACTCGGCATCGACACGACGGCGCGGGCCGGCATCGACTTCCTCAAGCTCGACCACCACGTCGGGATGACCGACTGGCTCACCGCCAACATCAAGCCGCTGTCCGCCCGTGTCCAGTCAGGGCGCACCATCGCCGTCCGAGACGTCCGCACCGAGTGGGACAGGACGATCGTAGCGGACTTCGACGTGGCCCCGTTCGGGCTGACGCCGGGCGAGATCTCGCTGCGCACGTCGATAGACGCCGGCTCGTTCGTGCGTCTCAGCCCGCGTTCCGGCGACGTGATGCGTGGGCAGACGCTTCGACAACTGACCATCGGCGGTTCGACTTGCGTGGTCGACGACGTCGATTGGGTGAACGGCTTCATCCGGATGAAGCCACTCGTCGGCCGTGGCGGGACCTACGTACTCGCCAGTAGAAGTCCGAACCCCGGGGAGGCGGTGTTCGACTTTGCGTCGGTGGACGAAAGCCCGTCCGACTTCGTAGCCGGCAATGTCGAGGACCGATTGTCGAGTGCGCGTGGCAGCCATGTCTTCGAATGGTTCGAGCCGTCGCGCCCGCGCATCCCCGCCCTGCCACCCATCCCTCCGGCACGCATGGAGCGCATCACCGCGCTGCTCTCGTCTTGGCAGGTCCCGCACGCACTCGCCTCGTCATCGCTGAACGCCGACCAGGCCGAGGCGGTTCGCGACGGCATCTCGACGCGTGTCCAGCTCCTCAAGGGACCACCGGGCACAGGCAAGACGGTCACCACCGCCGCGTCCATCTACGCGCGGATTGCCGCGAGACTGGGTCCGGGATCCGTGATCCTAGTGTCGGCCCACACGAACCTGGCCGTTGAGACGTTGATGCAGCGCCTGCTGCGATATCGTGATTCATTCCGTGCCGAGGCCGCGCTTCAAGGCATCTCGATGCCCGAGGTTGCCTTGACACGCGTTCATAGCAGCACCGCCCCGACCGACATCGACGCGATCAGCAACTTCTCGGCAACGTCGTGCGCGACGCGCGTAAAGAATTGGCGCGCACAAGGTGCGGTCGTGATCGGTGGCACTACAAACGCGATTCTGAAGATGGCCAGGGAGCTTTCGCAGAAAAAGCCGTATGTGGAGCAGGCGGGTGGATTCATGGCAGATGCGCTTGTCGTCGATGAGGCGAGCATGATGGTCTTCCCGCACTTCCTGGCACTCGCGACTGTGGTGAAGCCGGATGGCGAGATCATGCTGGCGGGCGACAACCGGCAGCTCGCACCAATAGTCTCGCACGACTGGGACAACGAGGATCGCCCGCCGGCGCAGCACTACCAGCCGTTCAAGAGTGCCTACGAGGCGGTGCTGAGGATCATCACCGAGAGCAGGCCGTTGCGGACGGAATCTCTCCAGTCACCCCTGACCTACACGTTCCGCCTGCCGCCGATCATTCGCGAGCTAATCTCACGCATATACGGCGGCCTGGACAACATCGAACTCGAGGGCCCCGACCGTGACCACGCGCACGTCCCTTCACCGGTGGTCGGCGCTTGGGACGACATCTGGCGCGAGGGTGAGGGGTTGATACTGGTGGTTCATGACGAGCGTGGTTCGCGGCAGAGCAATCCCCTCGAGGCCCAGCTCATCGAGACGATCCTGCGCTCGCGTGGCGAACTCGCGGATAACTCCGTTGCGGTCATCACTCCTCACCGAGCTCAGCGCGCGCTACTTAAGGGGCGGCTAGAGCCGTTCGCGCGTGCGGCGTCGATCATCGACACGGTCGAGAAGGTCCAGGGCGGCGAACGCCCGGTCATTATCGTGTCAGGCACCGAGAGCGACCCGCACGCGATTGGCGCGGCCGCGAGTTTCATCCTCAACCTGAACCGGGCGAACGTCGCTTTCTCGCGCACGCAGGAGCGGCTCATCGTCGTCTGTGCCGAAACCCTGCTCGACCACGTCCCGTCTGACCTCGAGGACTATGAATCGGCGATGCTCTGGAAGTCACTGCGCAACCTATGCAGCCGCACGCTTTTCGTGACCGATGTCGCTGGCATGCGGGTCAGAGTCCTTGCCCCCTCGCTCCGCGGTTGACGCTTCCGGTGCCGGCCTGAGCACGGCCGCTGGCCCCATGCCGGTGCCTGGGTGCGCCGCGTGCTTGCCAACCATGCCGCGGAACTCGGGCGGCACCACGGCCGGCTTGACGGCGGGGGGCGGCTTGCCGCGCGAGGCGATCGCGAGCGTGAGCTTAGGCGAATACTTCTTCTTCTGCAGCGTTGCGGCAATACGGCGCGCCACGGCCTCGCCCAGCGCCGGCGGAACGGCGTTTCCTATCTGCCGGCGCGCCGCCCGGTATTCCCCGGTGAACCGGTAGCCTGACGGAAAGCTCTGAAGTCTTGCCATCTCAGCGATGGAGAGCAGTCTGCTATCCCAGTGGAACGGGCCAGTGGCCGGGCCGGGATCGGCCTGAATCGTCCATGCGGGCCTGTCCTTGGCAAGCTTGAGCAAGAACGACCAGAAGCGGGTCCGCCAGCCGAACAGCGGCAGGCCATCGCCCCGGTCGGTGTGCCATAGGTAGTTCTGGCCTTCGGGGATCGACGGCAGCAGCTTGGCCCACTTTCCGCGCGTCGCTAGCTTTTTGACCAGTTCAGGTTCGGGCGCCAGGTCGCCGATCGCGTCCCATGCGGTCGCGACCGGACGCGTCAATCCCTCGCCGGTGATGGGGTCGGGCGGCTCGAAGTTGTCGCCATCGCGGAATGAGACTAGGAACGCCCTCTCCCTGATCTGCGGAACGCCGAAATCTGTGGCCTGGAGATAGCAGACCGTCGTCATGTAGGAGGTGCCGTGAAGCTCGTTGATCTGCGCCAGCCTTTCCTCGACGAGCTTCATCGCCTCGTCCTTCTCCCGGTAGGCTATTCCTCTAACGTTCTCAATCACGAGCACGCGTGGAAGGATCGCCTCCGCCAAGTCGAGCATGACGCCAAGCGTTCGCGCGCGCGGATCGTCCAGCCGACGGGTGGTGCCCGCGGCCCAGAAGGCGGACTTCGAGAATGGTTGGCACGGCGGTCCGCCAATCAGCGCGTCGACCTGTCGCCGCTCCAGCCCGGCGAGCTTGAGCAGGTCGCCCGCGTCGAGTTTCAGCGCGTCGCCCTGCTCCGGCTGCTTCCAAGCGGGGCGGTTGTCCCGAAGGGTTGCCCGTGCGTTCGCATCGAGTTCGACGGCGACCTTCGTCGAAAATCCCGCCGCCTCGAAGCCGAGATCGAGGCCGCCCGCGCCGGTGTAGAGTGAAATCAGTGTCAGCTTCGCGCTGGTCTTAGACCGGCTTTTCATCGCGTTCCCACTTTTCCCTTTTGTCAAGCCTAACACAGGCTTCCCGGCGGAGCTCGCGAAATCTGAACCGTGACGAGAAATGCTCTTGGATATCTGCTAACCCTCAAGATAGAACGAAAACTTGAAGGAATCGATATCGTCAGGGGCCTCCTCGTGGATGAGCCCGCTCGACGGCAGCCGACTCCAGTGCCTGCCTGTCAAAATGCGGTCTAGTTGCAGGTGTTCACGACTTCGCTGATCGAACCTGATAGTGGAAGTACGCATGTTACCGAGTTGGTTACATTGGGTCCGTGATCGTGTGATCTGCGGCCAGCGTCAAAGGCGTGTAAAAGCTACTTGTGCGTAACCCTAGGAGGAGGCACCGTGAAAAAAGATGACATCGTGCTGGCGTGCGTGATCGCAGTCGGCGCCTCGGCCACGGGATTTGCGCTGACCTTCATGGTGAAATTCGGAGTCAAACAGGAAGCTCTGTTCGCGCTGGTCGGAGCGATTATTGGCGCTGCCACCACAATCGCGGGCGCCGCTTGGCTAGCAGATCGTAACCGTGTCGTCGAGAGAGACGCGGAAGTCTCGTTGCTCGTTAAAGAATACGGCAAACTGCTAAAGAAGGCACTGGCGGCACAAGAAATAGAACCCGGTACGGGAATGGCTTGGCCAAAAGAATACCGCCCCTTGCTTTACAGTCTCGCTGAAGTCGCAGGTAACGTACACACAATAGCTGCAGAGGCCATCGCGCATGGGAAGGCTCTCTCGTTCGTTCATCGCGCCGCAGTGCGACGAGTGCAATTCACGATTGATCAATATCTACGGTTCTGGACAGATGCGAATACCGAGGGCGACCTTGACCCTTTAGATGAACGAAGCTTTCCTCAGATGACGGCTGATATCATCCGCGAGTGCGAGGTTGCGATTGCCGAGCTTAATGGAATGACCCCATTTTCGGATCAGGTTTAAGCATTTTGTCAACAGTGTACTTAATATGTGCACCACCTTGCTGGGCAGGTGATCAAGTGCACTGCTACCGCAATCCGTCACCGCAGTCCCAGAATATTTTCAACCTCGGTTGAGCTGCGTGGGAAAACGGCAAAGCCTGCTGAGCTGCGCTCGAACCTCAACAGAATCCTGGGGCGATAGATCTAGCAGCGTAAAAAACTTGGCTCCGAAACCACCAAAAGAGGTTCCCATCGCCTTCGCCTCTCGGCGATCCTTTATAATGAAGCGATCATGCAGATCATCAGAACTAAAGTGGCGAACACGACGTCCATCCTTGAGCGCATCGAGCACGGGCGTTTTGACGGCATTAGCCCAGCCATTTGTGTAAAGGTCGATCCGCTTGACCGACTGCGGGAAGATGCCCTTGAGCGACCGAACATAAGCCTCCACATTGGTGAACATGCCCGTGGGGCGGAACTGAAATAAATAGGGATCGCAGATCGCGACCTCCACCGCGCCCGCCAGCCACTTGCGCAGGAGCGAAAAGGCGTCGCCGCCGGAATCGGGGTTTCCCGATACAATCAGTTCGAGAACCATTGCGGGCTCTTCTACAAGGCTCGCGCCGAGTTCGTCCTCTGCCTGCAACTTCGTACAGACGTGCTCAAGCGTTGCTTCGAACTCGCGATTCATGAAGAAGGGCGACATCGGCTGACCGCTCTTAATCTGCGCCAGCCACATTTCGAGCAGGTTGCGGCATTGATCGCGCAATGTCCTATTCAACTCGCACGCTCCTTCCACCGAATTATGGTGCCAGTTTACTAAATAATCGGATCAAGATTTTGTGTCCGACCTCGCCTTCTGACGCGCGAGGTGCGTGGCACACATCTGACCCAACGCAATCATATATTTAACAAGCTCGCAACATAATCGCCGCGATTTAGCGCCTTACGCAACGAGCGGATCAATTGCACCATCCCCTGATTGAGCCATCAGGCTCCGCCGCCGTATCAGGAATATGACCGCGACGATCGGCAGCGAGAAGCTCAATATCCACGCATCGAACGGTGAAGGTCTGAAGAAGCCGGCACCGAGCAGCGACACATAGATCGGCTTGATCGACCAGGCGCCCGTCGCCCAATCCAGACTGAACTGGCCGAGGCCGAAAGCACTGCCGAGCATCCAGAGCCAACGACGCTTGATGCCTTTGCTGCGAGCGCCCTGGACAAGAGCCGTCAGGATCACGAGCACCGAAGCGATCATCGCGGCGATCCAGGCGAAATGGATCGGGGCTTTTCCGCTGAACGAAAAATCCCCGATGGTCGACGGGCGCGCGTTCGCAGGCCTCACGTTCCAGCCGATCACCTCCAGCCTTTGCGCCGTCGTCCGCAACACGATCTGCATGACCACCCAGGTTTTCCCGGCACCGAATTCATAATTCAGCGCCTTGGTGGTGACAGTGCCGTGGCTGTCCGAGACGGTGTTGGAACTCACCGTGACGAGTTCGGGCGTGCCGGGGGCGGACAGTGACGCCGCGAGTTGATCCCTGCCTGCAACGGTCTGGGCAAACACCGTGGGCTCCATATGCGCCTTCAGCGTGTCCAGCTTGCCGGAACGAAGGCTGTCGATCGTTCGAAGCGCCAGGGCGCGATCCTCGGGTGAGGAGACCCGCTCGTTCCAGTCGGACAGCGAGCACCCCGCAAGGGCGAGCAAAAGCCCAATCAGCAGCAGCCTCATTTCCAAACTCCCCTTTTCGATCCGGGTGAGTGTGGCGAGAGAGGGTATGGAAAGCGAGAGGGAATGGTCGGGAATGGAGCAGATTGCGTCGGGCGGACGGTGGCTGACGTCTGCTATTTCCGGCCTTGCGATGCTTTGCAGCGCCGAGTGAACCGGGCGAACGTCCCCCGGACGTTCTCTATCTCGCGTTCTGCGGCTCCTTGCGGAGCCGAGTAAACCGGATGATCGTCCCCAGGACGATCATTGATTCCGGTTTACTCCCACTCGATCGTCCCAGGCGGCTTCGACGTATAATCGTAAACCACCCGATTAATCCCCTTCACCTCGTTCACGATCCGCGTCGCGACGCGGGTCAGGAAACTGGCGTCGAAGGGGTAGACGTCGGCGGTCATGCCGTCGGTGGAGGTGACGGCGCGCAGCGCGCAGACCGAATCATAGGTGCGATGATCGCCCATCACACCGACCGTGCGGACCGGCAACAGCACGGCGAATGCCTGCCAGATCGCATCGTA
This sequence comes from Sphingobium sp. FW305-3-2-15-F-TSA7, assembly GCF_058787155.1. Lineage (NCBI taxonomy): Bacteria > Pseudomonadati > Pseudomonadota > Alphaproteobacteria > Sphingomonadales > Sphingobiaceae > Sphingobium > Sphingobium sp. FW305-3-2-15-F-TSA7. The sequence goes on from NZ_JBYSZM010000023.1 coordinate 109,237, forward strand.
CAGCCCGGCATTGCGGATCTCTTCCAGATAGATCGCATCGGCCTTGCGCAGGATGTCGCAGCGTTCCTTGGTGACTTCGCCCGGAATGCGGATCGCCAGGCCCGGCCCCGGAAAGGGATGACGGCCGACAAAGATGTCGGGCAGGCCCAGTTCGCGGCCCAGCGCGCGGACCTCGTCCTTGAACAGCTCGCGCAGCGGCTCGACCAGCTTCATGTTCATGCGTTCGGGCAGGCCGCCGACATTATGGTGGCTCTTGATCGTCACGCTCGGCCCGCCGGTGAAGCTGACGCTTTCGATCACGTCGGGATAAAGCGTGCCCTGCGCCAGGAATTCGGCGCCGCCGATCTTGCGCGCCTCCGCCTCGAACACGTCGATAAAGGTCTTGCCGATGAACTTGCGCTTCTTCTCCGGATCGGTCTCGCCCGCGAGGCCGTTGAGGAACAGCGTCTCGCAGCTCACATGGACCAGCGGGATATTGTAATGATTGCGGAACAGGCTGACGACCTGGTCGGCCTCTCCGCTGCGCATCAGGCCATGGTCGACGAACACGCAGGTCAGCTGCTCGCCGATCGCCTCATGGATCAGCACCGCGGCGACCGCGCTGTCGACGCCGCCGGAAAGCCCGCAAATCACCTTGCCCTTGCCCACCTGGTCGCGGATCTGCTGGATCTTGGTCTCGCGGAACTCGGCCATCGTCCAGTCGCCGGGCAGGCCGCAGACATGGCGGACGAAATTCGCCAGCAACTTGCCGCCATCGGGCGTGTGCACGACTTCGGGGTGGAACATCATCGAATAGAAACGCCGCGCCTCGTCGGTCGCGATCGCGAAGGGCGCGCCTTCCGAACGCGCGACGATCTTGAAACCGTCGGGCAGCGCCTCGACGCGGTCGCCATGGCTCATCCACACCTGATGCGTGTCGCCGACGCTCCACAGCCCGTCGAACAGCGCCGAATCGTCGATCACCTCGATAAAGGCGCGGCCGAATTCGCGACTGTCCGATGGCGCGACGGTGCCGCCCAGCTGATGCGCCATCGTCTGCTGGCCATAGCAGATGGCGAGAATGGGCAGGCCGGCGTCGAAGAAATGCTGCGGCGCGCGCGGGCTGTCGTCCCACATCACCGACGATGGCCCGCCGGACAGGATGATGCCCCTGGGCTTCAGCCGCTCGAACGCTTCGGCGGCGTTATTGAAGGGTGCGATCTCGCTATAGACGCCGGACTCGCGCACCCGCCGGGCGATGAGCTGGGTCACCTGGCTTCCGAAATCGACGATAAGGATGGAATCCTGATGATCTGCGGACATCGAGTCGGCGGCTCCTGTGCGAGAAAGGGATGCGCGCGGCACTAGGTGGCACAGCGCGCGCTGTCCAGTTTCGCAAAATCCCGCCCTTCGCATAATCCCCTTCGCCCGTCCCGCGCGGACATACCGTTCGGGATCTCAATGACAGAGAAGACGTAGGTCAGATCGGCGGGGAGCCTGATCACCGTTCGGGCTGAGCTTGTCGAAGCCCTGCCCTTTTTGGACACCGAAGCAGAGAAGAAGGACAGGGCTTCGACAAGCTCAGCCCGAACGGTTGGGCCGGACGAGCCGGCATTCTCACCTCCGCGGCTCCGCGTGAACCCTCGACTTCAAGACCCTGCCGGCCCCAGGATTGTCAGACGATCGCCGCCCCGCCCCCGCCCTGGAGCATCGCATCCAGCATGTGCAGCGTCCGCGCGAGGCGTTCGCGTGACAGGCCACCGCCGATCGAGATGCGCAGCGCCCGCTCCATAGTCCCCGCGTCCGCCGCAAAGGCATCCGAGGTCACCACCGACAGCCCCGCCGGGCGCAATCCGCCGACAAGATCGGCCGCGACAATGCCCGCGGGAAGCGCCAGCCAGAGATGATAACCCTCCGGATGCGTCGCATAATCCAGATCGCGCAGGATATCGGCCGCGATCGCCTGCCGCGCCACCGCCTCGGCGCGGACCTCGTCGACCAGCGCCGCAAAGCTGCCATTGCGCAACCACAGGCTTGCCAATGCGGCATTCACCGGGGGCGGCATGACCGCGGTCTCATGCAGCTCCGCCGCCAGCCGCCAGGCGCCCCGCGCCGACGGCGCCCGCAGATAGGCGATGCGCAACGCGGGTGAGATGATCTTGGACAGGCTCGTCACATGCCAGGTCCGCTCGGGCGCGAAACCGGCGATCGGCGGCAGGGGCTTGGCGGGCAACAGTCCATAGGCATCGTCCTCGATGACGATCAGGTCGTGCGCGCGCGCGACCTCGGCGATCGCGCGGCGGCGCGCCTCGCCCATCGTTGCCGCGGTCGGATTGTCGTTGGTCGGCACGACATAGATCGCGCGCGCGCGCGTGACGCGACACGCCTGGTCGAGCGCATCCGGGTCGAGCCCTTCGCCATCCGCATCGATCGCGCGGACGATCAGGCCGAATCGCCGCGCCAGCGCCAGCAGCCCGGGATAGGTGAAGCGTCCGGCGCAGATCACGTCGCCCGGAGACAAGATGGTGCCCAGGATCGCATGGAGTGCATTCTGGCCGCCGCTCGCGACCAGCACATTATCCTCGCTCGCATCGATTCCCCGCGCCGCGAGCAGGGCCGCACCGGCCGCGCGATCCGCCTGCGCCCCGCCGCTCGGCTGATATTGAAAGCGTCCGGCCGCCCCCGGCCCGGCCAGCAATTCCGCCACCCCTTCGCGAAAGCGCGCGGCAAAGCGTCCGGCCAGCGGTTCGGGGGGCAGGTTCATGCCGGTATCGGTCAGCACCGCCCCGGTCGCCTCGGCCTGTCCGCCCACCCCGGCACGCACGAAACTGCCGCGCCGCCCGCCGCCTTCGATCAGGCCCAGCCGCCGCACTTCATTATAAGCCTTGGTCACGGTGGTGAGATCGACCGCCAGCCGCTCGGCCAGCGTCCGCTGCGGGGGCAGCCGGTCGCCGGGCTTGAGCACGCCGGCCTCGATATCGCGCGCGAGCGCGCCGGCGATCGCCATATAGATAGGCGCGGCTTCCGCCGCCAGATCGGGCACCCAGCTTTGCATGTCTCAAACCTTGACTTTGCATGGTATCGACACCATACATAATTCCACGCCGTGCGGCAAACCGCCGCATCCGACGAGTCGGGACGATCGAGCATGACAGACGGGAACACGCAAGCGGTGGAGTGGCCGGCGCTGAAGCCGGTCGAGACCGGCATTCGCGGCAAATGCCCGCGTTGCGGCCAGGGTGCGCTGTTCACGGGACTGCTGACGCTGCGCGAAAGCTGCGACCATTGCGGCCTGGATTACGGCTTCGCCGATCCGGCCGACGGCCCGGCATTCTTCGTGATCTGCTTCGGCTGCGTCCCCGCCGTGGTCGTCGCGCTGATGATCGAGATCCTGTTCCAGCCGCCCTTCTGGGTCCATCTCGTCACGTCGCTGCCCTTCCTCCTCCTGACCTGCACCTTGCCGCTCAGGCCGCTCAAGGGCTGGCTGGTGTGCAGCCAGTTCTTCTACAAGGCGCGCGAAGCCCGGCAGATCGGCTGGCACGTTCCAGAACGATGACCCCGATCGAACGTGCCCGCGACGCCGCGGCCGCCTATTTGGCGTCGCGCGGCTATGGCGACGAGGCGAAACGCGCCGCTTCGGGCGAAGGCGACGATTTCGCCGAAGTCAGAATCGCCCTCGCCCTGATCGCACAAGAAGACCGAATCGCCCGCCGCCGCGGCGGCGCGGTTGCATGGCATCGGGACTAGGGACCGCACGGGCCTGGCAAACCTCTACCCTGCCATCCCCGCGAGCGCTCATTGGTGTCCGGGACTTCGATTGGCTTAGGCTGGATAGCATGAATTCCCTCGCCCCCTTTAGGGGGAGCGTTTGGGGGGGG
>NZ_JBYSZM010000024.1:0-108970 GCF_058787155.1 Sphingobium sp. FW305-3-2-15-F-TSA7
TAGATGGGGTGGGGCGGATGATCGTCAGCGAAATCAGGCGGGGGCTGTTCGCCGATCTTCCCGTAATCGCCTTGTGTTTCGTCTATGTCCTGACGCTGCTCGTCATTTTTCACTTGAGCGGCCTCCCGTTCCTGCGGCCAAGTTCATATCTGATGAATCTCGGCCTCTATTGTGCCTCAGTGTTCATCATGCTTGCCGGGGTTTTTCTGTGGTCGCTTGCACGCATCCGCCCGTCGTCTCCCTTCGAATTCCTGTCGCAATTCGCCCGCAATATCCGGTTGCATGATCGACTTGTGCCTTCGATTCCGGTCATCTGCGCCTTTGCGGTGTTCATGCCCGCATTCTCGGCGGCCAAGAGCGCGATCCCGTATTTCAATGCCTATCGTTACGACGATCTTTTTGCCCGGATGGATATCTGGATACATGGCCGCAATGTCTGGGAACTCATACAGCCATTGGTCGGCTATCCACTGATCAGCTTCGTGATCAATGGTGTCTATCATCTCTGGATCCTGCTGCTCTATATGGGGTTGCCCCTGGTCTGCGGGTGGCTTGCCAATCCGGCGATCCGGCTGCAGTTCCTGCTCAGCTATGCGCTGTGCTGGATCGTGCTCGGGACGATACTGGCGATTGCCCTGTCATCGGTGGGGCCTTGTTTCTTCGAGATCTTCTATGGTGACGCTCGTTTTCGCCCGCTCATGGATTATCTGGCAGCAGCGGATCGCGTCTATCCGTTGATGGCACTCGACGTTCAGAAGACCCTGATCGATTGGAAGACGCTGGGCAGTCACGGCCTGGGGCGCGGGATATCGGCCATGCCGTCGATGCATGTATCGATCGCGTGCCTGTTCGTTCTGGTCGGCTGGCGCCATTCGCGGTGCGCGGGCCTGGCCGCGACCCTGTTCCTGATCTTCATCCTGATCGGTTCGATCCACCTCGGATATCACTATGCTGTCGATGGCTATATGTCGCTGATCGTCACCCCCATGCTTTGGGTGCTCAGCGGGATCTTTGCCCGCTGGTGGACAAGCCGAATCGCTTCTCCTGACAAGTCACACCATGACAAACCCGTAACGATCTGACTTTGCTTACGACGTGATTCGAGGATTGAAGTTATTATTTGGATCGGTGTCACTGATTCATAACTAAAGCTATAGGTGTTTTTTTCAATTAAAGCGTTATTCTTAGCTAGTTCGCGATAGAGTCGGATATAGTATTTGCCCCGCTAGGTCTATATCGAAAGTTATAGTGTCGCGACTCGGGGGTATCTCGAGCGTTTCTTATGGCCGGAAGCGTTATGGTTAACAAAAAACTTTTGTAAATCATTGTTAAAAAAGGGTAAAATATAGCCGTTGACTTGATTCCGAATTGGGGTCCTCCTTTCGGTGCAGCTCTCCGGAGCCTTCGGTCATGCAGTCGCCAGAAAGGCGTCGCTGGTGTCGCGGAGGTTCGATGGCCCCGGGATAGCGATGCATTGAAGGGCCGGGATGGTCCCGGCAGCAGTGGGGTAAATGCTATGACCATGATCAAAAATCTCTGGAACGACGAGAGCGGCGCATCTGCTGCGGAGTATGCGCTGATCCTCGCGATCGTCGGCGTCGGTATCGCAACGGCCGCGATAGGCCTGCGCAACGCCATCCAGGGTGCAATCAGCGGCGCTGCGGATACGATCAGCAGCATTTCGTAGGGAGTTTGCCCGTCCCCTGCGGTGCGGGGGACGGGCGGTTTCCAATCAACCGGGCATAGACACTCCGGGGGGAGGTTCACTTGCCACAAAGACGATCATTGATCGTGCTGGCGCTGGCGGCGCTACTGGGTCTTGCCGCCGTGTTCGTCGCGAATGCCTTTCTGGGTGGCGTCCAGCAGAAGCAGGAAGCCGCAGTACAGGGGACCGTGAAGATCCTGGTGGCCGCCGTGCCGCTTGAATACGGCTCCGAAATCACGCCGGAGAAGGTGCGCATGGTCGACTGGCCTCGCGCTTCGCTGCCTCAGGGCGTCTTCAATTCGCTCCCCCAACTCCTGCCGATGGGCAAATCGCGCGTCGCGCTGCGGCCCATCGCCGTCAACGAACCCTTATTGGCATCCAAGCTGTCCGGTGAGGGCGGCCGCGCCACCATTTCAGCAGTGCTGCGGCCCGACATGCGCGCCATCGCGGTGCGGGTGAACGATGTCGCCGGCGTCGCCGGCTTCGTCCTTCCCGGCGATGTCGTCGATATCCTCATCACGCGCACGATCGGTGGCGGCGACGGTGCGGCCGCGCAGCAGATCACTGATGTACTGCTCCAGAAGGTCCGCGTCATCGCGATCGATCAGAACGCCAATGACGGCAAGAGCGACCCTCGGGTCGGCAAGACCGCGACGCTGGAAGCCAGCCAGGTCGATGCGCAGAAGCTTGCGCTCGCCCAGCAGGTCGGCTCGCTCAGCATGGCGCTGCGCAACGTGTCGGACCAGACCAACCCGGTGGTGCAGACCGTAGGGCTCGAGGATCTGCGCGATGGCGCCTATGGCGGCGGCTTCGCCAGCACGGGCCCAGCCTATACGCCGCAATATTCACCGCCGCCGCCGACGGCCTGGCAGCCGGTTCCCCGGCGCCCGCGGCCGGCACCCAAGACCACGTCGACGGTCGAGGTCGTCCGCGGTCTGACCGGCAGCAATTACGAGGTGGGCCGTCATGCGAGCAACTAGACTCATGCGCATCGTCGGCTCGACGCTATGTGTGGCGACGTTCGCGGTCGTGGGGACCGTCGCCGCCGCGCAGCCGGTCCGCGCGATCAGCGAGGATGATGGCCGGCATGCCGGGCAACTCGACGTGCCCGTTAACAAAAGCCAGATCCTCCGTGCGGACCGGCCTTTCGCCAAGGCCCTGATCGGCAATGCCGAGATCGCCGACGTGCTGCCGCTCACCGGATCGTCGCTTTACGTGCTGGGCAAGAAGGTCGGCACGACCAGCCTGACGCTTTATGATACGCGCAACACACTGATCGCGGTCATCGACATCGCCGTCGGGCCGGATGTGGTGACCCTGCGGCGCCAGCTTTCTGAACTGATGCCGCATGAAAAGATCGGCGCGCGCATCTCCAACGATTCCGTGGTGCTGACCGGCATCGTCTCCAGCGCACCGGCGGTGGAGCGCGCGCGCCAGATCGCCGCCACTTATGCCGGCGAGAAAGTGGTCAACATGCTGACCGTCGGCGCGTCGCAGCAGGTGATGCTGGAAGTCCGCTTCTCGGAGGTGAATCGCCAGGCCAGCAAGCAGATCGGCCTGAATCACTCCTTCCTGGGCAACAAGACCTATGGCAGCGTCGGCAATCTCTCGGTCGATTCGACTGTGGCGATCAGCGATGCAATCAAGGCTGGAAATCCCGCCCCCGTCATCAGCATCGACGGGCTGAGCGAGGCATTCGGTGTCGGCACCTTGTCCTACGCGATCGGCAGCCTCAATCTGTTCTCGGCGCTGGACGCGCTCGAGCGCAAGGGCATGGTCAAGACGCTGGCGGAGCCGACCTTGATCGCGCTTTCGGGCGAGACCGCCTCCTTCCTCGCCGGCGGCGAATTTCCGATCCCGGTGCTGCAGAGCAGCGGCTCGGGAACAGGCGGCACCGGCGGTGGCAACAGCGGCATCACCGTCGAATTCAAGCCGTTCGGCGTCAGCCTGGGCTTCACGCCGACCGTGCTCGATGACGGGGTCATCAATCTCGTCGTGACGCCGGAGGTCAGCTCGATCGATCCGTCCGCTTCGGTGGCGATCAACGGCCTTGTCGTTCCCGGCCTGTTGACCCGGCGCGCAAAGACCACCGTCGAGCTGCGCGACGGCCAGTCCTTCGCGATCGCCGGGCTGCTGCGCAACGATTTTCAGGATACCGTGCGCCAGCTTCCTATCCTTGGCTCGATACCCATTCTGGGCGCATTGTTCCGTTCGACCGGTTTTCAGAAGCAGGAGACCGAACTGGTCATCATCGTGACGCCGCGCCTGGTTCAGCCGATGGCGGCTGGCGATGCGCGTGTGCCGACCGACCGTGTCGGTAACCCGCATGAACTGGATCTGTTCCTGATGGGGCGCACCGACAAGGCCGTCGGCATCAATCCGCTCGATCCGAACGCGCCACCGCCGGAAAAACCGGCCAAACCCGCCGATCCCAAGACCGGCTTTTCGGGACCAACCGGCCATGAGCAATAGGACGAAGCCGATCATTCGCGCCGCCGCGCTGATGCTGTCTGCAGGGCTGGTGGGCTGCACGCCCAACGACATCTCGATGGGCGGGGCGGTGCGCCACAATATCGCGCTGCAGACAATCGATCCCGATCCCGTGGCACAGACCGATGCTGTCGAGGGTGGTTCCGGCCAACGTGCCGCCGCGGCGGTGAAGCGTTACAATGAAGGCGGCGTCAAGCAGCCGGTCGTCACCTCCACCACCAGCGGATCCGGCACTTCGGGATCCGGCTCGGGTCTGGGACCGAAGTGAGGGCCGTGATATGCGCGGACACCCGATCAGGCATCTAGCCGGCGATACGCAAGGGGCGATCGCGCCCACTGTGGCCCTGTCGCTGTTCGCCCTGATTGCGGTCGGAGGCCTGGCTTTCGATTATTCGCGGCTCGTTACCATGGACAGCGAATTGCAGAACGCCGCCGATCAGGCGGCGCTGGCGGCCGCGAGTCAGCTCGACGGCAAGGACGGGGCCTGCGCGCGCGCTGCGACGGCCGCGAGCAGCCTGATCAGCAACGATACGCGCTTCGCGAACGACAATCTCGGCCGGGCGATCAACATCGCCAACGAGGCCGATTGCGATCGTGTCGGCGCGATCCGGTTTTTCAGTCAGAAGGACAAGTTGGATACCGGCACATTGACCGATGCGAATGCCGAGTTCGTCGAAGTCACCGTCGGCGGGCGCACCGCCTTTTACGCGCTCACCCCGATCGTGGCGGCGTTCTCGTCCGGCCCGATCACCGCGACCGCCTATGCGGGCGTCGGCAGCGCCGTGTGTGGTGCGGTACCCTTCTTCATCTGCAGCCCCGACGAGCCGCTCAACAACAATGATCCCTATCGCGAGGTCAGCATCGCGCCCGGTACTGGTATCGCGATGCTCGAGGGGGGGCAGCAATGGGGGCCCGGCAATTTCGGTTTTCTCGATCAGCTCGGCAAAGGCGCCAATGGCGTGAAGGAAGCTTTATCGAGCAATGCCCTTTATTCGGAATGCTCGCAGACTGCGAACGTCACCACCGAGTCCGGCCAGATGAGTTCGTTCCGGGCTTCGTTCAACATGCGTTTCGACCTGGCGCCCAACGGAAACATCAATGCGACCTGCCCTGATGGTCCCTGCTCGCCGTCCTCCAATGTCCGCAAGGATCTGGTCCGCAAGGCGAATGCCTGCAGTTGGGAAGAGAATCCCGCCACCAGCGCCAATTTCGCACAGAAGCGCTATCGTCCTCAAAACAATGATGTGCTTCCTGACACCGAGACCCCAGAAATCATGGGGCATCCCCGCGATATCTGTCATTCAGTTGTGCCTAATGTCTGCTCGGCCGGTCGGGTCGGCAACGGCGTTTGGGATCGTGCGGCCTATTTCAGATCGAACCACCCCGGGCTCGACTGGAAGAATACGACGGGCCTGGGGGTGAGCGTGACGCGCTATGGCGTCTATCTGTGGGAAGCCGCGCAGGAAGCGGCAACGGCCAACACCGCGCTCGCGACCAAGATCACCAGCGGAGACGCCACGCTCGCCGCTTACAGCACGCCGCAAGCGGGACGATGCCTGTTCCCCGGCGTGGTGCCCAGCCTCAGCGGCGCCGATCGCCGGCGCGTCACCGCCGCCACGGTCAATTGCCGCTATGCGGCCGCGACCACCGGCCTCAACGGCAAGAAGACGATACCCGTTGCCGGTTTCGTCGACGTGTTCCTGGTCGAACCGAGTTTCGATCGCAAGAAGTGCAGCAGTGGATCGGGCTGCAACACCGACATCACCAGCGCGAACGACGTCTATATCGAGATCATCGGCGCGTCGGGAAGCGGCGAGGGGGGCGGAGCCGGGCAGATCACCCGGCGTGACGTTCCGTATCTGATCGAATGACGGCCATGTCGCGCACTCTCATCCGAGCGACAGGTGGAACGGCGGCGGTGGAACTGGCGCTCGTCATGCCGGTCATGCTCGCCCTCATGTTCGGCGCATTCGAACTCGGCAATTATTTCTACAACAACCATGTCGTGGTGAAGGCCGTACGCGATGGCGCGCGCTATGCGTCGCGTCGCGGATTTTCCAATTACACGTGCCCATCCACGGTTTCGTCGGGGGTGATCACCGACACGCGGAATGTGACGCTGACGGGGCAGGTGGCGTCGGGAACGCCGCGGCTTTCCTATTGGAGCAATCCCGCCACCGTCACCGTCAGCCTGAGTTGCGCCGACAATTCTGCGGAAACCTATTCGGGTGTCTATTATGGCCGGACATCGGTGCCGGTCGTGCGCGTCAGTGCGGCGGTTCCCTATCGCTCGCTCTTGTCGAGTCTCGGATTCAGCACGACCGGGCTGGTCGTCCGGGCCGAATCCGAAGTGCCGGTGATGGGGGTATGATGTCTCCGACGCCGCGCTTCCGCCCGCCGCCCGGCGAACTCGGCGCCACCGCCGCCGAATTCGCGATGGTCCTGCCGCTGGCCATCTTGTTCTTGTTCGGCATCATCGATGTCGGGCGGTTCATGTGGACCTGGAACCAGGCGGAAAAGGCCACCCAGATGGGCGTGCGCATGGCGGTGGTGACCGAAATGGTGCCCGGCGGCCTGTATTCTGCGGATTTCAGCACGACGCTGGGTCAGGGTGTTGCCGTGCCCGCGGCGAATTTTCCGGGCGTGACCTGCTCCAAGACGGGCGGGGCTGTGAGTTGCAGCTATTCCCCAAGCTGCACCGGCACCTGTCCGGGGTTGACGCCCTATAACGGAACGGCGTTCAACGATGTCGTGGCTCGAATGCACAAATTCCTGCCGGCCGTGACCGCCGACAAGGTCAGGATCGAATATGCGAATTCGGGGCTCGGCTATGCCGGCGATCCCAATGGGCCGGATGTCGCCCCATTCGTGACGGTCCGCCTGACGGGCATCAGATTCCAACCGATTCTGCTCACCATATTCGGGGGCGGGATCACCTTACCGGACCGTCTGGCGACGCTGACGCTGGAAGACGGAGCCGGACATGTATCGAATTGAGGAACAGCATAGTGGGCGTTGTGAACAAGGGTGAGGTCCGCAAGCGCAACTGGGCGGTGCGTCGGGAAGACGGCAGCGTCCAGATCGTCCTGTCGGCGGCGGAAATCACCGCGGCGGAGATCGCGGCGGGCGAGATTGCCGGTTTCGGCGTCGCGATGAACATGCTTGCCGCGGATGCGCCGCTGCCCGAGGAGATCGTTCAGCGCGGCCAGGTGCTGATCGTCGAAGTCGAGCCCAACGCCGATGCATCGTTGAGCCGTCTTGCGGCGCTCCGCGCGGCGCATGCGCGCCTGCCGATCGTTGCGGCGGTGCGCGACGCGTCGATCCCGGTGGTGCGGGCTTTGCTGCAATCCGGCGTGAACGATGTCCTTGCGCTGCCGCTGACCGGCGCCGAGCTGCGTGCCGCGCTCGAACGGATCCGCAGCACCGTCGATGCCGGCCATCATGGGGGTGGAGCCGATGGCAGCGTCGTCTCGGTCATCAAGAGTGTCGGCGGCGTTGGCGCGACCATGCTCGCCACCCAGGCGGCAAGCCTCCATGCCAGCCAGGGGCACGGCGAAACCTGCCTGTTCGATTTCGACCTGCAGTTCGGCAATGCCGCGACCTATCTCGGCGTCCAGCCGCAGCTCGGTCTGGGCGACTTGCTGGAGGCCGGCGCGCGCGTCGACGGCGATCTGCTGCGTTCGGTGATGGCGCGAACTCCGACGGGGTTGAACCTCGTCGCCGCGCCGCCGGAGATCATGCCGCTCGAATCGGTGAGCGCCGATCAGATCTTCGACGTCGTCGATCTCGCCACGCGTAATTACGGCATGATCTTCGCGGATTTGCCGGGCAACTGGACCAACTGGTCGCTCTCGCTGATGGCGCGTTCGGACGTGATCCTGCTGGTGGTCGAACTCACCATCGCCAGCCTGCGCCAGGCGCAGCGCCAGCTTGCGCTGCTGCGCAACCAGGGCGTGCTCGACGGGCGGCTGCAGATCGTCGTCAATCGCGTGCAGAAGAAATTGTTCCGCACCATCGACCTCTCCGATGCGGAGCGTGCGCTCAATCACCCCGTCGCGTTCAGTATCGCCAATGATTTTCCACTGGTCAGCACCGCGCTCGATCAGGGCGTCCTGCTCGACGAGATCAAGCCGAAGAACCGCATCTCGCGCGACATCGGCGAGATTCTCGACGGCTGCCGCCAGCTTGTGCAGCAAGGGGGCGGCTAGGCCATGTGGCAGATCAAGAAGCCTGGCCCGCTGCAGGATCTGGTCACCGATCCAGGCCGGATATCGAAAATCGACGGCAAATCGTCGCGGACGTCCGGCGCGCTCGATGTCGACCGGCATACCGAACTGAAGGTCGAGCTTCACAAGAGATTGCTCGATCTGATCAACCTGTCGGCGCTCGACGGCATGTCGCGCGAGCAGGTCGAGGCGGAAGTGGGGGAGATCGTCCACGAACAGCTCGCGCTGCAAAAGCACGCGCTCAATCATGAGGAACGCAAGCGCCTCGTCGCCGACGTGCTCGACGAATTGCTCGGCCTCGGACCGCTGGAGCCCCTCCTCAAGGACAGCAGCGTCACCGATATTCTCGTCAACGGCCACAATATCGTGTTCGTCGAGCGGACCGGGCGGCTGGAGGAGACCTCGGTTCGCTTCAAGGATGAGAAGCATCTGTTGCGCATCATCCAGAAGATCGTCGCCGCGGTTGGCCGCCGGGTCGATGAATCGTCGCCGTTCGTCGATGCCCGCCTGGCCGACGGATCGCGCGTCAACGCCGTGGTGCCACCCCTGGCGGTGGACGGGTCGCTGCTCTCGATCCGCAAATTCGCGCGCATCCCGATCGACATGGCGAAGCTCATCGAATTCGGCAGCGTACCCGCCGAGATCGCCGAGGTGCTGAAAGCGGTGGTGGCGGCGCGGCGCAACGTGCTCATCTCCGGCGGTACCGGCTCGGGCAAGACGACCCTGCTCAACGCCATGTCCGCCTATATCGACACCGACGAGCGCATCGTGACGATCGAGGATTCGGCGGAGCTGCAATTGCAGCAGCGTCACGTCGCGCGGCTTGAGACCCGGCCGGCCAATATCGAAGGACGCGGCGAAGTCAGCCAGCGCGATCTGGTCAAGAACGCGCTGCGCATGCGGCCCGATCGCATCATCGTGGGAGAGGTGCGCGCGGGTGAAGCCTTCGACATGCTTCAGGCGATGAACACCGGCCATGACGGATCGATGACCACCGTCCACGCCAACACGCCGCGCGATGCGCTGTCGCGCGTCGAACAGATGATCGGCATGAGCGGGGTGGAGATCTCGCCGCGCTCGGCGCGCGCGCAGATCGCGTCCGCGCTCAACGTGATCATCCAGATCGGCCGTCTGGCCGATGGCCGCCGACGCCTGCTCAGCCTGTCCGAACTGACCGGCATGGAAGGCGAGGTGATCTCCATGCAGGAGATCTTCCGCTACAAGCTGATGGGCCGTGACGAGGACGGCAATGTGCTCGGCCGTTTCGAGGCGAGCGGCATCCGGCCGAAATTCATGAACGAGCTGGCCGATCGCGGCATCAGCCTGCCCGTCGAACTGTTCCGGCCGGACGTGGTGATCGGCACATGACCCCGACCGCGCTTCGCATTCTCGCATTGATCCTGCTCTTCGCGGCGACGATCCTCGCCGTGGAGGGCTCGATCAGCTGGCTGCGCAGTCGCCGCGGTACGGAGCGGAGGGTCAATAAGCGGCTGGCGATGATCGCCAGCGGTTTCGACCGATCGGAGATTCTGTCCCGTCTGCGCCGCGACACCTCCGACACGCTCAACATTCCCGGCACGCTCGGCACTGTCCTGCGCCGGATAGAACGGACGCTGCACGGGGCGGGCCTCGCGATACCCGCGCGTCGGCTGCTGCTGATGATGATCGGCGCGGTCATCCTGCTGTTCGTGCTGATCGCGGCACTTGCCGGTTTTGCCGGCTATCTGTTGACGTCCGGCACGTTCCTGATGATCGCGACCTTTGCCCTGGCCGCCGGCTTCGGCGTGCCGCTGATGATCCTGTCGCGGATCAGTGACCGCCGCCGCCGCCGCATCCAGGAACAATTCCCGACCGCGCTCGACGTGTTTGTCCGCGGCCTGCGTGCTGGTCACCCGATCGCGGCTGCGCTCGACCTGCTCACCGCCGAAATGCCCGATCCGATCGGCAGCGAATTCGGCATCGTCGTCGATGAAGTCACCTATGGCGCGGACCTGCGTGACGCGTTGCAGAACATGGCGGACCGCTGGGACATGGCGGACATGCACATGTTCGTCGTCTGCCTGGCCGTCCAGAGCGAAACAGGCGGCAATCTGGCCGAGATATTGGAGAATCTGTCACGCGTGATCCGCGAGCGCGCCAGCATGATGATGAAGGTCCGTGCGCTGAGTTCCGAAGGGCGGATGACCGCGATCATCCTCACCAGCCTGCCGGTGCTGGCATTTGTCGGTCTGTTTCTCGTCAATCCGGGCTTTTACCTGGACGTCGCCACCGACCCCGCCTTCATTATCGGCTTTAGCGGCCTCATCCTGCTCTATGCGATCGGCGCCTATTCGATCCGTCGCATGATCGATCTGAAGGTCTGACGCGATGTTCGAGCTTTCCTTCCTGTCGAATTCGCGGGGCATCCTCCTGACGGTCGTCTTCGTGTCGGTCGCCATATTGGTGCTGCTCGTCAGCAACATGATAGCGACACGCTCGGTTGTCCGGCGTCGCCTCGCCGATACCCAGCCGCTGGCTAGAAGCGGTGAGCACGGAGCCTCTCTGCGCACCCATGCCAACCGAAGCGCCTGGACCGCGCTGGTCGAAACAATCGAGAAGAGCGGCATTTCGCTGGCGGACACCAATGAAGGGTTGCGCGGCAAGCTGATCGCGGCGGGCTATTCGTCACCACTGGCGCCTCGACTGTTCACCTTGATTCGCATGGCCGCCACATTGCTGCTGCCCGCCGCTTTCCTGGCGACACAGCTCCTTTCGGATCACCCCCTGTCGCTGACGAACCTCTATGTTTTCGGTGCCGCTCTGGCATTGTTCGGCCTCTATGCCCCCAATCTCTGGCTTTCCGCCAAGGCCGACCGGCGGCAGCAGGAACTGGTCAATGGTTTCCCCGATGCGCTCGATCTGATGCTGGTCTGCGTCGAGGCCGGCCTGGGCGTCGAAGCGGCGTTCGATCGGGTCGGTCGCGAGATGGCGATCTCGCATCCTTTGGTCTCGCGGATGATGGGCGAAGTCGTGCTTCAGCTGCGCGCCGGGCAGAGCCGGGAAGAAGCGCTGCGTCGAATGGGGGAGAGTATGAAGGTCGACGAGATCAGATCCTTTGCGACGCTGATCATCCAGTCCGACAAGCTCGGCTCGAGCATCGGCCAGACGCTGCGCATCTATGCCGGGGAGATGCGTGAGAAACGGCGGATGCGGGCCGAGGAAAAGGCGCATCGCCTGCCGGTGCTGCTCTCGATCCCGCTGGTCGTTTGCATGCTGCCGGTGATGATCGGCGTGCTGATGCTTCCGGCCGGCATCCGCGTGGTGCGCCTGTTGCTGCCGGCCCTGGGCGGAGGACAATGATGCAGCGGCGGCCCAAACGATCAACGATCCTCGTCCTGATGCTGCTGGCCAGCACGAGTTGCGCACGCGAGGCGCCGCGCCTTCAGGCCAGGCCGCTTCCCGTCGCGGAGGAGGGCGTGCCGCTCGCCCAGGGGCGTATGCTTGCCGGCCGTGGCGAACATGCGCTTGCGATCGACGCGTATCGCAAGGCGCTGCGCGCCAATCCCGACGATGTGCAGGCCTATCGTGGCCTCGCTGCCAGCTATGACGCGATCGGCCGCTTCGATCTCGGCGGGCGCTATCATGAACTGGCACTGGCGATCGCGCCACGTGATCCGGCGCTTCGCGAGGATATGGCGTTGTCGCTGGAGCATCAGGATCGGCGCGCTGATGCCGATGTTCTGCGCCGGGAATTCGTCGTGCCGCCGCCGTCCGAAGCATCCGGGCCGGCCAAGTCGCCGGAGCCGATCGCCCGTGGACAGGTGGTGACGATGGACATCGTCACTGTGCCGGCGCCGCCCGCTCCGGCCCGGCTCGAACGCGTCTCCATGGCGGAAACAATGCTCGTGACCGATGGCCGGCCGGCACCCGCACGACCGGCACCCGCACGGTCCGCGGTCATAGGTCCGGTCCCCGCACGTTCGGCGACGGATTCGGTGGCGCAGGCACCGATCCGGACCGCGAGCATGCCTGCACCGCTGCGGGTGATGAACGCGGTCGGTCGTCGCGGTCAGGCCGCGCGCATGCGCGGCCATCTGCTCCGATCGGGCTGGGCTGCGGTCGAAACCGGCGACTATGCACAGCGCGTCGATCAATCCCGCCTGATCGCGCCGCCGGCGCTGCGCGGCGACGCGAAGAAAGTGCTGGCCGCCTTGCCGTTCAAGGTCCGGGTCTATACCTCGCCGCAGGCGGGCCGCATGATCCTCGTCCTTGGTGCCAACGCGGTGCGGTTCGACGAGACGTTGCGCGGAAACCGCAGGCTTTAGATGCGCTTCGGTACGATCATCGCTGCGGTGGCGATCATGATATCCACCAGCGCATATGCGGGTGAAACGATCGATCCGGCCGATATCGGTGCGGCGATCGCGGGCGGGCGGCTGGCGCAGGCCCGCGCGATGATCGTGCGCGCCGATCCAGCGGCGCCGGCGATGGTCGTGGCACTGCCGCTGCTCACCGCCGAACTGGCGCTGGCCGAACGGCATGACGAGATCGCCTTTACCGCCTTCGGCGCGTTGCGTACCCAGACGCCCGACGATTGCCGCGTGAATGAAGGGTTCGGCATCGTCGCGATCCGTCTCGGTCGGATGACAGGCGCCCAGGACGCGCTGGAAAGTGCGACGCGGCTCTGCCCGGACCGGTGGCGGGCATGGAATGCGCTGGGTATCGCATATGATCGCGCCGCGCGTTGGGCGGACAGCGACCGGGCCTATCGCATGGCGCTGGCGGGAACCACCGACCGTGCTAGGGTACTCAACAATCTGGGCTATTCGATGATCCTCAGGCGCCGTCCCGCCGATGCGGTGCCGATCCTGCGCGAAGCGGTGCGGCTCGCGCCGCGGAACGAGCGCGCCGCCAACAATCTCGACATCGCACGCGCGGCGGCCGGCGAGGACCTGATCGCGCAGATCCCCGACAAGGGCAGCGCGCGCTGGGCGGATCGCGTCAACAATGCCGGCTATGCCGCGTTCCTGGTGGGTAACGCCCAGCATGCGGTCCGGTATCTGAGTGCGGCGGTCTCGGCCGCCGACGTCTATCCGGTGCGCGCGGCGGCGAATCTCGCGCTTGTCCAGGGCGTGCCATGACCGTGGCGACGGTGATCCTCTATCTGTTCTACGCCGTGGTCGTCTGCGCGGCGCTGCAGGACCTCGCACAGCTCCGGATCTCCAATCTCTTTCCCATCGCCGTGGTCGCGCTGTTCGGCGCCTGGCTCGCGAGCGTCGGCATCGAGTTCGATGTCTGGGAAAATGCGCTGGTTTTCGCGGTCACGCTGCTTGGCGGCGCGCTGCTCTTCTCGCGTGGCTGGCTGGGCGGGGGCGATGTGAAGCTGCTTGCTGCGATCGCCTTATGGTTCGACATCGCCGGCGGGATCTCGCTGATCGTCTATGTCGCGATCGGCGGCGGGTTGCTCGCGCTGGCCTTCCTCATTGCCCGGCGGCTGATCCCGGCGCCCAGGCATGGCGGCATACGTCCGCCCGCGCTCCGGCCGCGCGGCCCCATTCCCTATGGCCTGGCAATCGCGACCGGCGCCCTGCTGTGCGCGACCTGGCACGGGCCCAATCCGACTCCGGCTCCGGTCAAACTGTCGGCGATGCATCCGGATTGAGCATATCCCGCTCCCGCAAGCGGGAGGGGATTGGATATGATCTATTCCGGAAGGACGCCAATCCGAAGGCCAATCCGTCCTCTGGTCAGTCCATCGTGTTGACGATCAGCTCGGCGCGCGATTTCACGCCGAGCTTCTGGAAGATGCTGTGGAGATGGACCTTCACCGTGCCTTCGGTCAGGCCGCAGCGCTGCGCGATCTCGCGGTTGCGCAAGCCGGTTCTGATCAGCCTCGTGATTTCGCGTTCGCGCTCGGTCAGTGCCCCGTCCTTGGCGGCCTTGCCGCCGCTGATCACCGAATAGAGCAGGGCTTTTTCACTGACGCGCGGATCGATCCAGGTCTCGCCGCGCAGCACCACATCGATGCAGTTGAGCAACTCGAACGGGTCGCCTTCCTTCAGCACGATCCCGTTCACGCCCAGCTTCAATGCCTCGACGGTCTTTTCCGGCGCGATCCCGACGGTCAGGAAGATCGCCGGCACGGTATTCTGCGCCTCCCTCACCGCCGCCAGGATGGCAAGGCCGCCGCCATCCTTCATGGTCACGTCGAGCACCAGCACGTCCGGCGTTTCGCTCTGGATCTTGTGGATCGCATCCTTGGCGGAGCGAGAACAGCAGATCACGTCGTGCTGATGGCTTCTCAGGAAATGCGCCAATCCATCCAGAAAGATCGGATGGTCGTCCGCGATCAATATCCTCGCCATTATTATCCTCGCCTTAGTGGAATGCGGATCGCCAGCAGAGAGCCCGAATTCACCTCTTCCGAATAGGCGACGCCGCCGAGCGACGTCAGTCGGCGCGAAAGCGATCGGGATGCGATCCTTGAGGTGTCGGGCGCTCTGCCGCGCCTTCGGTTTTCATTGCGCAGCGACAGGAACAAAGTGTCCTCGTCGATCGCGACGACCAATGTCAGCTTGCGCGCATCGGCATGCTGGACCGCGTTCGCCACCGCTTCGCGCGCCAGGAACTCGACTTCGACCGCCGTGTTGCTGTCGACGGGCAAGCTGCTCGATTGCGTCAGCAGCCGGCATTCGACGCCCCATTGGCGCGAGAGATAGGTGGTGCAGGCGGTCAGCTGGTCGACCAGTTCGACCTTCTGCTCCGATGCGCGATAGCTCTCGTCCAATATGTCGCGCAGCCGGGCCTGTTCCTCGACGATCACTGCCTGGAGCAAGGCCAGCTTGTCGCGCCGCTCCTCGGTCGCGATGTTCGCGCCGGCATCGATCAGCGAAGCGATCTGGAGCCGCAGCGCCGCCAGGGTCTGCAGCACGCTGTCGTGCAGATCGCGGCTCAGCGCGTGGCGCGCATCGACGAAGGCGCGGTTGCGCCAGGCATTGAGGAAGAAATAGCGTTCGAACACGCCTTCGGTCAGTTCCGCCGCACGTTCGGTTTCGATCAGCGCCGATTCCGACATCGGGCATGGGCCGATCACATAGATCCGCCCGACGAGCTCACCGGCGCGGACCGGGAAACTCCGGCCGCGGCCAGCGGAAAACGCTTCCACGATCTGCGCGGTGACCCCCGGCGCTTCGGCGACCAGCGGATGGCCACCGGCATCCCGGCTGAGCAGCGCGCTTGAATCATGATCGAACAGAAATGCGCCTTCCACCGCCTCGATATGAACCAGCCGGCCGGTCGTGCGCCCGACATGGGTGACACCGTTGGTCGTGCTCTGATCGTAGACCGCAAGATTGACGGGCTCGTCGTCGGACTCGCTCCAGAAGAAGCCGACGCGTTCGGCGCGGAAGAGGTCGCTGAGACGCTGGAGCAGATAATCCACCGGCAGCGACCGGAAATTGCTGCCCACCATCAGCAATTCCTCGCCCCAGCTTCGGATCGTGTTGCGATAGGCGCGGGCACTGGTGAGCGAGAGCGCGACGAAGCCCGCCAGGATCACGGTGGCGGCGCTGAAGCTGGGCAATGGCATATGCGGCTGCGGCGTGGGGAAGATCGGCGTTCCCGCCTCGCCGCGCAGGATGAAGGCGATGCCCAATGTGATCCCGGTCAGGAGCGCCAGTACGCCGCCGAAACGGGCCTGGATGGCGGCGAGTACCAGGATCGCGAACAGCAGGACCGGCAGGACATAGGGTTCGAAATAGACGATCATGAATCCGCAGAGCAGCACGTCGCCGACCAGGATCATCGGCCAGACATGGATGTTCGTCTTCCACGACAGAGCGGCAATGGCCGGACAGCCGATCGCCCATGCCAGATAGGCGACGAAGAACAGGCACTCGGTTTCGAGGGCTGCAAGCCCGCCGGGATGGATCGAGCGGCATTCCAGGAAGCAGGCGATCGCAACGCACAGTCGCGCGATCGTGACCGGCAGGCTCGGGCTGCGCCCCAGTGCCGTCGCGATCCGCTGCCTGCCGGACTCCAATTTGCTGCGCCACGTCACGCGGGTGCCCCCTTTCCCCGCTTCCCCCGGGACTCGCATCATATGCCACGAGTCTATCGAGCGCTATGTTCTAATCTGGCACGGTAATGGGTGAATATATATCTAAAGATATAGATTAATCTATTTCGTGAGATATAGTAAATATCAAATAAATCAACATTAACCCTAAATAACAGTGACTCTCATGAGTTAGCGTTGCATTAAGTATTGCTTGCAAGATCGAGTCGCGGGGTCGCCGACGGATCTTGAGAAGCAGTCGACCAGGGCATCCGCGACAACAGGCGGTAGCCTCGGGAAGTCTCTCCTTTGGAGTGGCGCGTAGTCGGGAAGATTACGCGCAAGGGCGGCTAACAGCACGCAACGGTGTCGTGCGCCCGGGAATGATCCCGCTCCATTGAAGTCACTCCCCAGCGTCGCCTGCAGGACGAGAGTGGGGACAGGATGATGGATTTCGATCGCACCGCAGCAAACGACGCCACCGACAATCAGTGGCAGCGGCCCGACGCTGAATTGACCCCGGAGGAGCTGGTGGCACGCGCGGCGCAGGCCGCCGCCGCCCCGCCCGTGGTGGGTGCCGGTGCGATGCGTGTCGTTCCGGGGCCCGACGGTGTCGTCGTGCTGCCGGAGGGCGTTTCGCTCGATCAGATCCGCGTGTCCGGCCGCGACCTCGTCGTCCAGCTTCCCGACGGCACGCAGATGCTGATCGTTGACGGCGCAGTGATCGTGCCGCAACTGGTGATCGGCGGCGTCGAGATACCGCCCCTCAATCTCGCCGCGCTGCTGATCGGTAACGAGCCGCAGCCGGCTGCGGGTGGCGCGGTACAGAGTTCCGGCGGCAATTTCGCAGATCCTGTGGGCAATATCGGCGATCCCTTCGGCCTGGGCGATCTGCTGCCGCCGACCGAACTCAACTTCGGCCAGCCCGAAGAGCGGGAGATCATCCCCGGCCTCGTCGATGTCGAGCCGACCGTCACGATCGTCACGCCCGACAATCCCGCCGGCGCCATCAACGCCACCAGTTCCGTCAACGAAGCCGGATTGCCGGCGCGCGGCGCCGAGCCCGCGGGATCGAACGCATCGGCCAACAGCGAAACCGTGACCGGGACCATCGTGGCGGTTGCGACCGACGGTCTGCAGAGCGTCACCATCAACGGTGTCGCGGTGAACCAGGTCGGGCAGGTCTTCACGACGCCGCTTGGGCAGTTGACGATCACCAGCATCACCAACGGTGCGATCGGCTATTCCTATACGCTCACCGACAATTCGGTCGCGGCGAATCCGACCGATGTGTTCGCGGTGGCCGTCACCGACCGGGACGGCGATGTCGCAACCGCAAATCTGACTATCAATGTCATCGACGATGTGCCGACGGCGCGCGCCGACACCGACGCGCTGCCGGCGGGGGGCTTTGGCCCCGAAACCGGCAACGTCCTCACCGGAACCGGCACGACCAGCGGGACCGCGGGGGCCGATACGCCGGGTGCGGACGGCGCGACGCTCAACGGCATCCGTGCCGGCACCAGTGGTGCGTTCGCCGCCGTCGGCACCGGCGTCAGCACGATTGCCGGCCAATATGGCACTCTCACCATCTCCGCCAACGGCAACTATAGCTATACCCGCAATCCCGGCGCGCCGGGCGGGGTGAACGACGTCTTCGGCTATCAGATCGTCGATGGCGACGGCGATGTCTCGACGACGACATTGACCATCTCGATCCCGGACAGCCCGGTGACGATCACCTCCGTGCCCACCATGGGCGACGGGACGATCGTGCTGGAATCGGGCCTGCCGGCACGGCCGGGTGAATCGCCCGGATCCGACCAGCAGAGCAATTCGGAGACGACCGCCGGCACGATCACCTATAACGCGCCCGATGCGCCCGCCACCGTTGCGATCAACGGTGTGACGGTGACCGGCCCCGGCCAGGTGATCACCACGCCGACCGGCACCCTGACGATCACGAATGTGGTGCCGGGGCAGATCGATTACAGCTTCACGCTGACCGACAATACCCAGGGCGACAATAACAGCCAGACCTTCACGATCACCGTCACCGATGCCGATGGCGATGTGGCGACCGCGCCGCTCGTCATCCAGATCGTCGACGACGTGCCCACCGCACGTGACGATTCCTCGACGGCGCAGGAGGACAAGCCGGTCGTCATCAACGTCTTCGCCAACGACACTCCGGGTGCCGATGGCGTCGACCTTGCCACCAAGGTGGTGCTGGCGACGCCGCCGGCGAAAGGGACCGCCGTCTACAATGGCGACGGCACCTTCACCTATACGCCGACGCCGGGCCAGGAAGGTTCGGACAGCTTCACCTATACCATCATCGACGGCGACGGGGATCCGTCCACCGCCACCGTCAGGATCACGCTTGGTGCGGATTCGACGCCGACCATCGTCGCCGGTGACTCGGTCGTCGACGAAGCGGCGCTGTCATTCGGCTCCAATCCCGGCTCGAACGCCGAGACGACCACGGGCGCTTTGGTCTTCTCGGGCGGCGGCGACAGCCTGGCCAGCCTCACCATCGGCGGCGTCAACGTCACCAATGGCGGCACCGTCACGGGCAGCTACGGCACCCTGACGGTCACGCTCAGCGGCGGCGTCTACAGCTACAGCTATACCTTGGCCGACAACACGTCGGGCGACGACACCGCCGAGAATTTCGCGGTGGTCGCGGTCGACAGCGATGGCGACGTCGCGAACGACACGCTGACCATCGATATCATCGACGACGTGCCGACGGCCCGCGACGATACCGACAGCGTGCCGGCGGCCAGCACCGTGCCCGAGACCGGCAATGTGATGACCGGCGCCGGGACGACCAGCGGGATCGCGGGCGCCGACACGCAAGGCGCCGATGGCGCGCAGGTGACCAGCGTTTCTCACGGCGCCACCACGGTCGCCGCAGGGGCGGCGATCGCCGGAGACTTCGGCACGCTGACTCTCGGATCCGACGGCAGCTACAGCTATGTCCGTACGCCCGGTTCGCCCAGCGGCGTCACCGAGGTTTTCACCTATGCGCTGACCGATGGCGACGGCGATGTCTCGACTGCGACGCTGACCTTCACGATCGGCGATTCCACGCCCAGCGTCAGCATTCCCGCACCCGGCGGGGCCACGACGACCGTCTATGAAGCGGCGCTTGCCGCGCGTGGCGCGGAGCCCCAGGGGACCGGCGAGGAAGCGGCCCCCGGCGCCAATGGCGACACGCGCGAAACCGTCAGCGGCACGATCACCTTCTCGTCGCCCGACGGCATCGGCACGCTCTCGCTCGGCGGGACGGTGCTGACGCCCGGCAGCCTGCCGCAGACAGTCGCGAGCAACGCCACCGGCACGCTCGTCGTCACCGGTTTCAGCTATGATCCGGTCAGCGGTGCGGGCAGCATCGCCTATAGCTATACGCTCACCGACAACACGCTGACCGATCCGTCGAGCGCCAGCTTCGCGCTCGTGCTGACCGACGGCGATGGCGACAGCGCGCCGGCGGGCAATCTCGTCATCACCATCGTCGACGATGCGCCGATCGCCCGGCCCGATGTCGACAGCGTGAGTGAGGATGGGCCGCTGGTCGCCGACGGCAACGTCCTGACCGGCGTGGGTGGCGGCACCGCCGACAGCCAGGGCGCGGACGGCGCCGGCGTGGTCGCGGTGGCCTTCGGCGCCAACCAGGGCACGCTCGGCAATCCGCTTGCCGGTGCCTATGGCGATCTCGTCCTCACCGGATCGGGCGGCTACACCTATACGCTCGATCCCTCGAATCCGGCGGTCCAGACGCTCGCACCCGGCGAGACGCTGACCGAAGTCTATACCTATACGCTGCAGGACGGCGACGGCGACCCGGCGGTCACGACGCTGACGATCATCATCAACGGCGCCGATGACGGCGTCACGATCAGCGGTCTCGACGGCGCTGGCGCCGAAGAGGTGGTGAACGAGGACGATCTGTTCGATGGGTCTTCGCCCGACGCCCCGGCGCTGACCCAGACCGGCACGTTCTCGGTCACCACGCCCGACGGGCTCGACGATGTGACCGTCGGCGGCGTCGCGGTCGTCTCCAACGGCGTCTTCACCGCCAAGGTGATCGATACGCCGGCCGGCGCGCTCAGCATCACCGGCTTCACGCCCACCGTGGCGCCCGACGGCACGATCACCGGCGGCACCTTCAGCTACAGCTATGTGCTGCAGGACAATCTCCTCACTCACCCGCTTCAGGGCGAGGACAGCCTGATCGAGAGCTTTGCGGTCACATTGACCGACAGCGACGGTTCTTCGGACAGCGCCTCGCTCGACATCCGCATCATCGACGATGTCCCGACCGCGCAGAATGATCTGGCGGCGGCGGCCGAGAACACGCCCGTCGTCATCAACGTGCTCGCCAACGACATACGCGGCGCCGATGGCGTCAGTGATGCGACCGGCGTGGCGCTGGCGACGGCGCCCGGCAAGGGCGTTGCCGTCTATAACGGCAACGGCACCTTCACCTACACGGCTGCGCCAGGCGCGCAGGGCAATGACAGCTTCACCTACACCATCACCGATGGTGACGGCGACACGTCGACCGCACTGGTGACGATCACCCTTCCCGGCGATTCCGAGCCGATCGTGTCGGTGACCGACCTGACCGTGGACGAAGCGGGTCTGAGCAATGGCTCGAATGCCGCGGCGGACAGCGAATCCGATAGCGGCGCGTTCACGATCAGCACGGGCAATGACAGCATCGGCAAGGTCGAGGTGCAGAATGCACAGGGCGTCTGGATCGACGTCACCGCCGGCGGCAGCGTGCAGGGCGACGACGGTGTGCTCGTCGTGTCGGTCAATGCCGGTGTCTACAGCTATGTCTATACGCTGACCGACAATCTCCCGACGCACCCGGACAATATCATCGACCTCGATGGCGATCGCGGTGCCGACGATGCAATTCCCGGCGACAGCTTCGCGGTCCGTGTGACCGACAATGAAGGCGATGTCAGCCCGATCGACACGATCGACGTGACCGTGCTCGACGACGGCCCGACCGCCGTGAACGATCCCGCGCAGAGCGTGGTCGAGGGCGGCGCGCCGATCGGCGGCAATGTGCTGACGAACGATATCCAGGGCGCCGACGGCGCGACCATGACCTCGGTCACGATCGGCGGCACGACGACCGCGATCGCTGCCGTCGGGACAACGCCGGTCGTGACCGCGAACGGCAGCTACAGCTTCACCGCCACGGGCAGCTGGACCTTCACGCCCAACGCCAACATCGCCAATGGCGGGGCGGATGCCGATGCGTCGTTCAGCTACACGCTGACCGACGGCGACGGCGACGTCTCGACCGCGAACCAGCCGATCACGATCAGCGACGGCGCCGGCCCCTCGATCACCGACGGTGCCGCGCTCCAGGTCGATGAAGAGGGATTGAACACCGCAGGCGCGACCGGAACGAGCGCAGGTTCGGGCGCGGCGGCGGACAGCGATACGATCAGCTTCCAGGCAGGATCCGACGCGGTCACTTCGGTCGTCTTCGGCGATGTTGCCGGCATCACGGTCGATGTGAACGGCGTTGCCGGGCCCGACATCGTCTGGACCCCGACCAGCGCGACCGTCATCACCGGTTCGATCAACGGGCTCGATGCGATCACGATCACATTGACTCCGCCGGCCTTGCCGGTGGCCGCCGGCGCCTCGGGGCAGGCGACGGTTTCTGTCACCCTGACCGATAATTTTCCGCACCCCGATGCGAGTGGTGAGAATGTCATCACGCTCAACGGGGTGTCGGTGGTCGTCAGCGATCTCGACGGCGATTCGATCCCCTCGACTGTCCAGATCGAGATCGTTGACGACATACCGACTGTCACCGCGGTTGTCGGCGGCGCGAGCGTGACGCTCGACGAGACCGACGCGGCAGTGCCAGGCTTCCCGATCTCGCAGGTCAGCGCGGCGGCGGTGATCTCGGGCAATCTGGTCTTCGGCGCCGACGGTCCTGCCGCGGCGAACGCGACCAGCTATGGGCTGGCACTGACGGGCAACGGCACGACCGCGCTGAAGACCGCGGTGGGCGATTTCGCGATCACGCTGGTGCAGACCGATGCTGACACCATCACCGGCACCTATAACGGCAACACCACCGCCTTCACGCTGTCGATCGGTGCCGACGGCAAGCTGACCGTCACCCAGTCGGTCGCGCTCGAGCATAATATCGACGGCAGCGATGCCGCCGCGCACAATGATCCGCTCGATCTGACCGGGCTCGTCATGGCGACGGTGACGATCGAGGATGGCGATGGCGACACCGCCAGCGGCCAGGCCGCGATCGGCGGTCTCGTGACGTTCCTCGACGATGGTCCCTCGATCGCCGTTTCGGTCCGGGGCGATGCCGATGTGGTGCTGACCACCGAGGATGCCGCGACGATCGGCCCCAACAGCGATGTCGCGGTTTCGGTCGCCAATTTCAGCGGTGCATTCGTCCAGTCGTCGACGACGGGCGCCGATGGCGGGAGCGCGCCGGTCTGGGGCTATCAGCTGGCCGTCACCAATACGGTGTCGGGATTGAGCAGCGCGGGCGAACCCATCACGCTTTCGATGGCCGGCAGCACGGTTGAGGGGCGCACTGCGTCCAACGGGCTGATCTTCTCGATCGGGGTCGATGCCGACGGCGTCGTCACGCTCACCCAGTTCCAGCAGATCGATCATGCCGACGAGGCGCCGAATTCGGGGGCGCCGTTCGACGACCAGTTCGCGTCATTGGTGGCGGGCAGCGTGACGCTGACCGGCACCGCGACGATCACCGACAATGACGGCGATACCGCCAGCGACAGCGAGACGATCGATCTGGGCGGCAATATCCGCTTCGCCGATCACGGGCCGACGATCGGCCTGGTCGACGCGGTCACGCCTTTGCTTTCGGTCGACGAGACCGTGCTTGGCACCAATGATACCGACAGCTTCGCGGGCATTTTCGGCGCGCAGTTCGGCGCGGACGGCCCGGCGGCAGGCGGCGGCATCAGCTATCTGCTCGGTGCTCTGGCGGGGCCTTCGGGCCTGTTCGACACCGCGACCGGTGAAGCCGTGCTGCTGCGGGTCAATCCCGCGGGCACGCTGGTCGAGGGCTATTTCGGCGGCGGTGCGGGCACGGTGGTGTTCACGCTTTCCGTCAACCCGGCGAACGGCTCGGTCAC
Source organism: Sphingobium sp. FW305-3-2-15-F-TSA7 (assembly GCF_058787155.1). Classification (NCBI taxonomy): domain Bacteria; kingdom Pseudomonadati; phylum Pseudomonadota; class Alphaproteobacteria; order Sphingomonadales; family Sphingobiaceae; genus Sphingobium; species Sphingobium sp. FW305-3-2-15-F-TSA7. The sequence goes on from NZ_JBYSZM010000024.1 coordinate 23,626, forward strand.
GCTCGACCAGATCCGCGCGGTGATGCACACGCCCGATACCGGCGTCGACCAGCCGGTGTCGCTCGCGCCCAATCTGATCACATTGACCGCGACCGCCGAGGATTTCGACGGCGATACCGCCAGCACGACAGTGTCGATCGGCAATCGCATCGAGTTCCGCGACGATGCGCCCACCGCGAATGCCGCGACGAGCGCGGATTCGGTCGACGAGGATGGCCTGACCAACGGGCTCGCCGGCGCACAGGCCGGCAACCCCGGCGATATCGCAGGCGAAGATGTGGTCGCGACCGGATCGGTCTCCGGCCTGTTCAACCCCGGTGCCGATGGCGGGCTGACCTATCAGCTCCTCAGCGGCACGGGCGGACTGCCGGCGCACAGCTCCGGCGGCACGCCGCTCGTCTACACCGTGGCCGGCAACACGCTGACCGCGACCGCCGGCCCGGCAGGACCGACGGTATTCACCTTCACCCTTACCGCCGGCACCGGCGACTGGACCTTCACGCTCCTGCGTCCGCTCGATCATCCGAACGGCAATGGCGAGAACGACATCGCGATCGATTTCGGATCGCTGGTTCAGGCGACCGACAAGGATGGGGACGCGGTTGCCGCCACCGGCTCGGTGACGGTGACGATCGACGACGACAGCCCGGTCGCTGCCAACGACACCGATGCGGTGGTCGAGGACGGCCCGCTGGTCGCCAATGGCAATGTCATCACCGGCACCGGCAGTGACGGCCTGGTGGGCGGCGCCGACGGGCTCGGCGCGGACGGCGCGGCGGTCGGCGGGCCGGTCACCGCGATCGCGTTCGGCGTCACCAGCGGCACGCTCGGCACCGGCCTGGCCGGCAGCTACGGCACGCTCACGCTCAACGCCGACGGCAGCTATCAATATCTGCTCGACAACAATAATCCCGCGGTCCAGGGGCTCGACGCCACCGACCCGGCACTGAACGACATCTTCACCTATACGATCACCGATCGTGACGGTGACACGTCCACCGCGACGCTGACCATCTCGATCACCGGCGCGAATGACGGCCCGGTGATCGGCACCGATGCCAGCACCGTCTCCGAAGAGGGGCTGGCGAACGGTATCACCGACACGATCGGCACCAACGACACGACCAACAGCCCGATCGATACGACCGGCCATGTCACGGTTACCGATCCCGATGGCGATCCGGTGACGCTGACGCTCGGCGATCCGGGCGCGGTGCTGACGGCCGATGGCGCCACCGTCACCTGGGCCGGTATCGGCACCAAGACGCTGATCGGCTCGGTCGGCCCGACCGAAGTGATCCGTATCGTGATCGACGATGCGGGTAACTACACCGTCACCCTGTCGCAGTCCGTCGACCATGCCGTCACCGGCATTGAGACGGCTGGCGAGGATCAGCGGAGCTTCAACGTTCCCGTCAACGCCTCCGACGGCACGGTCACCAACACCAACAATGGCGCGATCACCATCACGATCGAGGACGACAGTCCCGATGCGGTGGACGATGACGTCTCCGCGACCGAATCCGGCGCGGTGCCCGATAATCTGACGGGTAACGTCCTCACCAACGATGCCAGCGGCGCCGATACGCCGACGGCGGTGGTTTCGATCGCGGGCGGCACGCTCGGCAATCCGCTTGTCGGGCTCCATGGCACGCTCACCATCTCGGCCTCGGGCGGCTACAGCTATGTGCCCAATGCCTCGGTGGCGGCGGGCGCGATCGACAGCTTCACCTACACGATGCGCGACGCCGATGGCGACACGTCGACCGCAGTGCTGCGCTTCACCTTCACCGGCGACGTCAATACGCCAAGCGCCGCGAACGTCACGGCATCGGTCGATGACGACGGCATTGGCGGGAATGCGACGAGCACGCTCGGCGACCTCGATGCCAATATCGGCGACGCCGATGGCCCGGCTTCGAGCGAGGCCAGCTTCTCGGGCAATCTCGGCTTCAACTATGGACTGGACGGCGCGGCCGGGCCGGCGACCAATTTCAGCTTCACGACGCTCTCCGGCTCGGTCGGAACCGAAAGCGTCAGCTATGCCTGGAACGACGCGGCGAGCACGCTGACCGCAACGATCACCGCGAGCAGCGATGCCGCGCGGATCGGCCAGACCTTGTTCACCGTGTTGGTCAACCAGGCGACCGGCGACTACACGCTGACCCTGGCCCGCAACGTCCTGCATGACTCGCTCGACACGCTGCCGGGCGACAATAGCGAGAACGACGCCACGGCGACGCTTTCCTATACCGTCAATGACAGCGACGGGTCTCCGGCGAACGGCAGCCTGGCGATCACCTTCGACGACGACATGCCGACGCTCACCGTGTCGGATACGCCGACGACGGCGATCGAGGGTGGTCCCGCCGTCAACGGTACATGGTCGCTGGCACCTGGCGCAGATGGCGTCACCTCGGTGGCGGTGACGTTCGGCGGAGCGTCGGGCACGCTGACGCTGCCCGCAGGCGCCAATGTCGTGCTGGTCCAGCCGACCGGCACGCTGACAGTGCGCGCCGACGGCACCTTCTCCTTCCTCGCCGCCACCGGGCAGGACAACAACCCGTCGCCACAGGCGAGCTTCACCCTGACCGCGACCGATGGTGACGGTGATACCAGCGCCGACAGCCTGACCATCGCGATCCAGGATGGCGCACCGGCCGGCAACGCGGCACCGGTGACCTTGCTGGTCGACGAGGCGGCATTGTCGTTCGGATCGAACCCCGGCTCGACGGCGGAAACCGACAATGCGCCCGCTCTCAGCTTCACGGCAGGTTCGGATGCACTGACGACGTTCCGCTTCTCGACCGATCTCAGCAACCTGGTCTCCAACCTCGACGGTGCTGGCACCGACCTGTTCTGGACGCGCTCGGGCGACGGTCAGGCGATCGTCGGATCGCTGACCTCTGGGGGACCGGCGGCGATCACCTTGAGCCTGTCGGCGCCTGCGAGCATCGCGGCTGGCGCGACCGGCAATGTGACGGTCACCGTGACGCTGGCGGACAATCTGCCGCACCAGCTCGCGCTGGCCGCGCAGACGCAGAGCATCGGCTATGCCATCGTTGAGGCACTCGACAATGACGGCGATGTCGCGACCGGCCAGGTCCTGGTCGACGTCAAGGACGATGTGCCGACGCTGACCGTGTCGGATACGCCGACAACGGCGATCGAAGGTGGTCCCGCCGTCAACGGCACATGGTCGCTCACACCGGGTGCGGATGGCGTCGCCTCGCTTGCGGTGACGTTCGGCGGAGCGTCGGGCACGCTGACGCTGCCCGCAGGCGCCAATGTCGTTCTGGTCCAGCCGACCGGTACACTGACGGTGCGTGCCGACGGTACCTTCTCGTTCGCGGCGGCGACCGGACAGGACAACGACCTGTCGCCACAGGCGAGCTTCACCCTGACCGCCACCGATAGCGACGGTGATACCAGCGCCGACAGCCTGACCATCGCGATCCAGGATGGCGCACCGGCCGGCAACGCGGCGCCGGTGACTTTGCTGGTCGACGAGGCGGCATTGTCGTTCGGATCGAACCCCGGCTCGACCGCGGAAACCGACAATGCGCCCGCTCTCAGCTTCACGGCAGGTTCGGATGCACTGACGACGTTCCGCTTCTCGACCGATCTCAGCAATCTTGTCGCCAACCTCGATGGCGCGGGCACCGACCTGTTCTGGACGCGCTCGGGCGACGGTCAGACGATCGTCGGATCGCTGACCTCTGGGGGGCCGGCCGCGATCACCTTGAGCCTGTCGGCGCCTGCGAGCATCGCGGCCGGCGCGACCGGCAATGTGACGGTCACCGTGACGCTGGCGGACAATCTGCCGCATCAGCTCGCGCTGGCGGCGCAGACGCAGAGCATCGGCTATGCCATTGTCGAAGCACTCGACAATGACGGTGATGTCGCGACCGGTCAGGTGTTCGTCGATGTGAAGGATGACGTCCCCGTTGCTGCGGCCGATGTCGACAGCGTCACCGAGGACGGGCCGACAACGGCCACCGGCAATGTGATCACCGGTGTCGACGTGGCAGTTTCACCCGACGCGAACGGCACCGACGGGGTGGCCGACGTACAGGGCGCCGATGGCGTGACGGTGACCGGGGTCGCGGCCGGCACGCCGGTCAGCGCATCGGGCAATGTCGGCAGTGGCGTGGCGGGTACCTATGGCACGCTGACGCTGAACGCCAATGGCAGCTATGGCTATGTCCTCAACAATGCCAGCCCGCTGGTGCAGGGGCTCGATACCGGCGAAACCGTCACCGACACTTTCACCTATTCGATCACCGATGCCGATGGCGACGTCTCGACGACGACGCTCACAGTTACGGTCAATGGTGCGAACGATGCGCCGGTGACGCTCAACAGCCATACCTGGATGTCGAGCGATCCCGCGCAGCAGACCGCCACGACGCCGGCCTATGCGAACGGCTATCCGGTCGACGTCCAGCTTCCGACCGATGTCGATATCGAGAATCTGATCGTCACCGCGACCAATGCGCCTGTCGGCGTCTTCTACTTCAATGGCGCGAGCTATGTCGCGCTCGCGGCCAATACGGTCCTCTACAATCCCAATCTCGGCATCAACCTGCTCGACGATCTGGTCTATCGCCCGACGGCGACCGTCAACGACGTCGTGACGATTCCGCTGAATCTGAGCGTCACCGACGGCACCGCGACGGTGAACCAGGTCGTGACGATCCACGAAGTCGTGCCGACGCGGTTGCCGGGTCAGAACGTACAGGTCGGCGACGGAAGCTCGCCGCTGACATCGGGCAATGATCAGGTCCAGAGCTTCACGCTCAACGCCGATTTCGCGGCGGGCCTGGCTGGCAATGTCAGCATTGCCGTGATCGATGTCTTCACCGATTTCCAGCAGCAACCCAACGACGTGCCGATCCCCGTGGGTGAGCGGGATCCGACCGTTTTCGGGGCGAACAATGCCGGCAGCCATCGCGAGCAGGAAGTCCAGGCCGAAGTCCGTATCGGTACGAACCGCTTCGTGATCGTGGAGGACGATCTCTCTGCCGGAACCTTCGAGCAGAGCTGGTTCTACGACGCCGCTTCGGGGCTGATGCGGGCGACGGTCAGCTACAACAACATCTATCTGCTCGATGGATCGGGCAATGCCACCGCCACGACATTGGCGCAGTTCCTGACGTCCAATCCCGCCCAGGCGGGCGACACCTGGACCGTCACCTATTTCGACAATGATGGCGGCAATTACCAGGCGCGTCTGGTCCGGTTCGAATTCTCGTACAATGACGCGGGCAATCCGGCGATCAACGTCCAGGGCGATGCGACATTGCCGGACCTGATCTACGGCACGTCGGGCAACGACATCCTGGCGGGCAATGGCGGTGACGACACCATCATCGGCCGCGGCGGTAACGACCTGATCAATGGCGGCGACGGCAATGATCAGCTGAACGGCAATGACGGCGACGACGTCATCAACGGCAATAACGGCAACGACACGCTGAACGGTGGCCCTGGAACCGATGCGCTGGACGGTGGATCGGGAACCAACATCCTCGTGCCGCCGATCGTGCTCGATCTCGATGGCGACGGCGTGGAACTCGTTTCGCGCGATGCCGGGGTCGCGTTCGATTATGATGGCGACGGTGAGGCCGAAGCCACGGCATGGGTGGGATCCGATGACGGCTTCCTTGTCTATGACGGCAATGGCGACCGGCTGGTCACCAGCGGTTCCGAGCTTGTCCTGACCAGCCACGCCGCAGGTGCGACCACCGATCTCGAAGCGCTGTCGATCGCGTTCGACACCAATCATGACGGACTGCTTTCCGCCGCCGATGCCGAGTTCGGCAAGTTCGGGGTCTGGCAGGATGCGAACGGCAATGGCGTCACCGACGCCGGTGAGTTCCGCACGCTCGCGGAAGCCGGAATCGTCAGTCTTTCACTGACCTCCGACGGTGTTCGGTACACAGCGGCCAATGGCGACGCGATCGTCCATGGCGAGACGCATTACACCAGGAGTGACGGCAGCACCGGCATCGCCGCGGACGCGGCGTTCGCAACGAGCGCGGCCGCGAAAGAAGACCAGAAGGCTGCGAGCGCTTTTGCGAACCCCGGCTTCGGCCAGGCGCTCGTGGCCGCCGGGCTGGTGGCGGCGCAGGCGGTTTCCGCCACCCCACCCAACCCGCCTCAGCCCGGCACCAATGCCAGCGATGGCGACACGGCGATCGCCGGGGATGCACCGCAACAAAGCGATGCGCCTGCACGCTCGGCGCCGGGTGACGCTGTATTCGAGATTGCGCCGGACGATCATCAGGCGGCCGATCGGTCGACGCCGACACATGCGTCGCATGAAGCGGACGTCACGGATGCGGGGCGCGCCAGCACCCTTGGGGACGACGCTGCCGCCGAGCATGTTTCCGCTTCGCCGGCCGCGGATACGGCCCAGGATGCGGCCGATGCGCCTTCGCCCGCGCCGGTCTTTGTCGACATGGCACCGATGCCGGCAATCGCCGCGGCCGGGCTGGCCGTTGCGGCTGCCACCCATGGCGATGCGCAGAAGCCCGCGCTCGGCGAAATCGTGGCGGATGCGCTGAGCGGCGGTTCGGGGCCGGACATCGATGCCTTGCTCGCGAATCTGCCGGGCGGGACGGGTGGTCAAGGCAATGTCGTGGCGCTCTTCGGCGGACAGCCGCCCGAGATCGCCATGCCGAACTGGGCAGGCACCGGCGCGCATGCCGATCCGGTGGCGGCGGCACATGAGGCGGTGATGGCCGTCTCGCATGTCGCGGCCGCGCATTGAGGAAAGGGTAAAGCGATGGGGGACGGGATGATGAAATCAGCACTCGGCGCGGCCGCATTCGGCGCCGCGATGATATGTGCGAGCGGTAGCGCGCACGCCCAGGCGAGTCCGCGCTCGCCGCTGCTCGATATGCCGCAGTCGCAGCTGCGCGGCGAGCTGGAGACGCGTTATCAGACCGCGCTCGCGGCCACGCTCGCGCTGGATGTGAAGCGGTCGGAGGATGTCCGGTATATCTGGGCGTCCGAAGCCAAGGTTCAGTGCGGCATCGCCATCGGCTATTTGAAGACCCGCACCGTCGATGCCGACAGCATCAACAAATGCGACGCCTTCACCGCGCGGCTGAGCCAGGTTCCGCCGCCGGCCGAACCGCCGCCGCCGCCACTGCCGCCCGAACCCGCATGTTCGGTACCGCCGGTCGTGTCGCTGTTCTTCGACTGGAATGTTGACGTGCCGCCCGCGGATGCGCGGGCCGCGCTCGATCAGGTGGTGCAGAGCCGCGCGACGTGTGGCTGGCGTCGTCTCGATGTGGTCGGCCACGCCGATCGCTCCGGCACCGACGGTTACAATCTCGGCCTGTCGACGCGTCGCGCCAACAATATCGCGGCGCTGCTCGAAGCCGCCGGCGTGCCCCGTGGCGAACTGACGATCACCGGGCGCGGCGAATCCCAGTTGAAGGTCGAAACGCTCGACGGTGTTCGCGAGCCGATGAACCGTCGGGTCGAGATCATCACCGTCGGATCAGGTCAATAAAGGGGGGTGGTGTCATGACTGCAAGCAGCAAGAGGAAGTGGCTCTTGGCTTTCCCCGGCGCGTTCATGCTGAGCGTGGCGGGTGTCGCGCCGGCGCAGGAGATCGACCTGAAATCCGCGGTCGAAGCCGCGCTCGAGACCAATCCCGAGATCAATCAGGCCGCGCAGAACAAGGAAGCGATCGAGTTCGAGCGCAAACAGGCGCAAGGGCAGTTCCTGCCGCGCGTCAGCGTCGAGGGGTCTGCGGGCATCCGCCGCCTCGAAAATGCGACGCGGCGCAGCCTCAACATCGCGGACGAGACGCTCTATCCGCTCGAGGCCAATGCGCTGGCGGAGCAGGTGGTCTTCGATTCGGGCGCGCGCAGCTCGGAACTGAAGCGTCAGGCAGCGCGCACCGATGGTGCCGCGTTGCGGGTGGAGGAACGTTCGGAATTCGTCGCGCTCAATGTCGCGCGGCAATATCTCGACTATCTCCTCCAGGAACGCATCGTCGCCGCGTCGGACGACAATGTGACCTTCCACCAGAAGCTGGCGGGTGATCTGCGCGAGGGCGTTGCCAAGGGCTCGATCAGCATCGCCGATCAGCAACAGGCCGAGGAAAGGCTTCAGGCCGCCAAGGTCCGGCGGACCGAGGCGCAGGAGGATCTGGCCAATGCCGCCATTTCATTCCGAACCCTGACCGGGCTGTCGCTGGTTCGGGGATCGATGCCGGCCTCGCCGCGGTCCAAATTGCCGCCGACCTTGGCCGAGGCGATCGAACAGGCGCGCGATCGGAATCCGCGCGTGCGCGAGGCGATGGCCGATATCGATGCCGCCTATGCGATGGTGGGCAAGGCGCGCGCCGATCTGGGGCCGACGGTCTCGCTCGAGGGGCGCGGCCGGATCGGGGAGGATATCGACGGTTTCCGCGGCAGCACCAACGACCTGCAGGGCCGTGTCGTGCTACGCTGGAATCTGTTCGACGGCGGCATCAATCGCGCGAAGGTCCAGGAAATGGTCCGCCGTGCGAGCGAGGCGCGTTTCCGCATGCACCAGCTTTCGCGTGAGGCGGAAGAGGATGTCCGCCGCGCCTGGAATCGCTGGACGAGCCAGGAACAGCTCTTCACCGATCTGGAGCAGCAAAGCCGCGTCGCCGACGATCTGCTGCTGTCCTATCGCGAGCAGTTCAATGTCGGACGCCGGTCGCTGCTCGATGTGCTGGACTCGCAGAATACGCGATACAATGTTCAGGTGCGTGCGGAGACCGCGCGTTTCTCGCAGATGTTCGGGCTTTATCAGGTGCTGGCGGCGACCAATCAGCTGCTGCCCGCGCTCGAGCTGGCGCCGCCGGCTGCGTCGAAGACCTATGCGCGTGAACGCTTCAATGTGAAGCCGACCGCGCCCGCCGAACTGATGGAGCGGCGCTATCCGAACTGATCGCGGATCGGTCCGTCCAGGGTAAGCGGTGCGGGGAGTATCACGTGAGTTTGACCGGTTGGTACGAAGACACCTCCGGGCCTGCGGGCCCGGACGATGTGCTGGCGTGTATCGAATTCGTCGCGCGCAGCTTCGATCGTTCGGCTTCGCCGGTCGCGGTCAAGGCGGGGCTGGCGCTCGACGAATCGGGCCGTTTCCCTTTCCATCAGATCGAGCCGGCGCTGGATCGGTTCGGCCTGACCGGGGATCGGCTCGGTCGCAACATGGCACGCTGGAGCGCCGCCGACATGCCCGCGATCGTCCGCATGGCCGATGGCCGGGCGGCGATCCTGCTCGACGTCAACGGCGGCGATTTCCAGATCCAGCTTCCGGGGCGCGACGCGGCATTCTGGGTCGACAAGCGGGAGTTCCAGCGCTTCTACGCCGGCGAGGCCATATCCGTCGCCGCCGATGCGACGCGCGAGCGCGCCGATGAGCGGCCCTGGGATCAGCTGAAGCGCCGGCACTGGTTCTGGAGCGAGGTCTGGAAGATTCGTCGGTCCTTCGGCTTCGTCGCGCTCGCCGCGGTCCTCATCAATCTGCTGGGCTTCGCGCTGCCGCTGTTCACGATGAACGTGTACGACCGCGTCATCCCCAATCGTGCGGCGTCGAGCCTTTGGGTGCTCGCGCTCGGCGTGACGCTTGCCTTCATCATCGAATTCTCGCTGCGTATGGCGCGCGCGCGGCTGATCGACGAAACCGGTCGGGCGCTCGATTCCAGGCTGTCGCAGAAATTGTTCGAAAAGGTGATGAACATCCCGCTCGCCGCCAAGCAGGGCAGCACGGGCGCATTCGCACGGCGCGTCTCCGAATATGAGATGGTGCGCGAATTCTTCGCATCGACCACCGTCGTGCTCGCGATCGATGTCGTCTTCCTGTTCCTCTTCGTCGCGCTGATGGCGGTGCTGGCGGGCTGGCTCGCTTTGATCCCGGTCGCCGCGATCGCGGTGATGGCGTTTGCGGGGCTGACGCTGCAGAAATCGATGGCGAGCGCCGCCGTCGAGGCGCAGGCGGATTCGAGTCTCCAGCATTCGGTCCTCATCGAATCGATCGGCGGGCTCGAGACGCTGAAATCCTGCCGCGCCGAAGGGCGGATGCTCGGCCGCTGGCGGCGCTATGCCGATATGAGCGCGGCAACGCAGGAACGGCTGCGGCGGCTGACCGCGATGGGCGTGAACCTTGCCGCGCTCTGCCAGCAGGCGACGAGCATCAGCCTGGTGATCGGCGGCTTCTACATGTTCAATGCCGGATCGATTTCGATGGGGGCGATCATCGCCATCGTGATGCTCGCAGGCCGTTCGCTCTCGCCCGTCGGCCAGCTCGCCTATCTGATGACGCGCGCGCGCCAGGCGATGGTGACGCTCGACAGCCTGCAGACGATGATGGGTTTCGACGACGAGCGCGATCAGGGCAGCCGTTCGGTGGTGCCGCAGATCCGCAGCGGCGATATCGCGCTCGAACATCTCGATTTCGCATATCCCAACAGCGCCGCGCCATCGTTGAGCGACATCTCGCTGACGATCCGGCCCGGCGAGCGGATCGGCGTGATCGGGCGCGTCGCTTCGGGCAAATCGACTTTCGGCCGCGTGTTGTGCGGTCTCTATCGCCCGAGCGGCGGCCATTATCTGATCGACGGGCTCGACAGCCATCAGCATCATCCGCACGAGATCCGCTCCGCATTCCGCTATGTCGGGCAGGACGCCGAACTGTTCAGCGGCACGATCCGCGACAATCTCGCACTCGGCGCCACGCTCGCCGACGACGATGCGCTGGTCGCCGCGTTGCGGAAGTCGGGCGCCGGCGCCTTTCTCGCGCGCGACGCGGCGGGTTTCGACCTGCATGTCGGCGAACGCGGCGGCCGCCTGTCGGGCGGACAGCGCAGCTTCCTCGTGCTCGCCCGTGCCCTGGTCGAGCCCTGTCGCCTGCTTTTCCTCGATGAACCGACCGGCGCGATGGATACCCAGACCGAGCGGCTCTTCATCGAGCATCTGGCAACGGCGCTGACGCCCGACCAGACGCTGGTGGTTTCGACCCATCGCAACGCGATGCTCGGCATCGTCGATCGCCTTATCGTCATCGATCAGGGGCGGATCGTCGCGGACGGGCCGCGCGATACCGTTCTGGGCGCGCTTGCCGCCAATGGGGAAAAACAATGAGACCGATCCAACCCGGCATCACGGCGCGGCGCCTGCCCGCGGGGCGCATTGCGGCTGCGCTGATCGCGGCCGTCGCGATCGCCGCCGCCTTTGCCCGGCCTGCGCCATTGCTCGACGCGCTGGGCTGGACGGACCAGCCCCCGAAACCGGCGGACGAGGTCGCGGTCAGCCGGGAGCATGAGGCACTGATGGCCGCGACGCGCGACGGCGTTGCCGCAGCCGCCGTGACCGGAGAAAAGGCAGTGCAGATCAATGCCGCATTGCCATTCTCGACCGCGCCCATCCTGTCCGCCGCGCGCTTCTCGATCGCGCATGCGGCGGTCTCCGACCAGGAGCGCGCGCTGCAGTGCATGACTCAGGCAATCTATTACGAAGCTGGTTTCGAGCCGCTGGAGGGGCGCCGCGCGGTCGCGCAGGTCGTGCTCAACCGCCTGCGCCATCCCGCTTTTCCCAAGACGGTCTGCGGCGTCGTCTATGAAGGGTCCGACCGCCGGGTCTGCCAGTTCAGCTTCACCTGCGACGGGTCGCTGGCACGGACACCCGCGGCTGCGGCGTGGCGAGAGGCGCGCGCGGTGGCGAAAGCGGCGCTTGCCGGTGCGGTCGATCCTGCGGTGGGCACAGCCACCCATTATCACACCGATTGGGTGTCGCCTTACTGGGCGCCGCGACTGACCAAGCTGGTTCAGGTGGGCGCACATATCTTCTATCGCTGGCCGGGAAGCTGGGGAATGCCGGCGGCTTTCTCTGGGCGCTATGCCGGGCTGGAGTCGGTGCCGACGGTTCAGCTTGCCGTCGTTGCCGACGATGTTCCGGCCGAAATCGCCGCCATCCTGGCAAAGATGCCGCCCGAACGGCGCGCCGAGAATGATGTGGGCGGCCGGCTCGACGTGACCAAGGGCTGGTCGCTGAGCATTCCGACACCGTCCGAAACACACAGCGCGCTTGCCGCCGCGACCAGCGGTCAGGGGGCTCCGGCCCAGGCGATTGCCTATGCGCGTGCCGAGCGCGGCGTTGCGCCGATCAACGAACAGCCAAAGCTGGCAAGCCAATGACGGTCATCGGTCGATTCATGGCCTGGGTGCAGGCATTGTCGGGTGCGCGACTGGTGATATTCACCAGCGCGGTTGGCTTCGGCGTCTTTCTGCTCTGGGCGAGCCTCGCCCAGGTGGACGAGGTGACGCGCGGGCAGGGCCGGGTCATTCCGTCGAGCAAGGTACAGGTCGTCCAGGCGGCCGAGCCCGCCAGCATCGACGCTATCCTGGTCCGATCGGGGCAGCGCGTGCGCAAGGGCCAGCTTCTGGTCCGGCTCGACGATACCGATTCCTCATCGGCATTGGGGCAGATCGCGGCGGAGAATCGTTCGCTCGCCGCGCGCGCCGACCGGCTGGGGCAAGAGGGCGGGATCGGCGGCGGCAATTGTGCGACCAAGCCGGACGGATCGACCGCACCCGAATGCCGTGAGGAAGCAGCGCTTCAGGCCGTACGGCGCCAGGCACTGGGCAGCCGCATGGCGGCATTGGGGGCCGCGGTCGAACAGCGGCGTCGCGAACTGGCCGAGGCGCAGGCGACCGCGGGCAGCCTGCGCAGCAGCATCGCGCTCGCCCAGCGGCAGGTGGAGATGCTCGCGCCGCTTGCCGAGAAATCGATCGTGCCGCAGACCGAATTGCTCACCGCCCGGCGCGAACTGGTCGATCTGCAGGGACGCCTCGCCGCTGCCCAGCAGACGATATCGCGCGCGGGTGCGGGTGTCGGCGAAGCCCAGGCCCAGGCGTCGGAAGCATCGTTCCAGTTTCGCCAGGAAGCGTTGAACGAACGCAGCCAATTGTCCGCCAAGATCGCGGTCAATGCGGAGTCGCTGAAGGGGGCGGCGGGGCGCCTTCAGCGCGCCGAGATCCGGTCACCGGTCAATGGTGTGGTCAATGATGTCCAGATCACCACCGTCGGCGGTTTCGTCAATGCCGGCCAGAAGATCATGCAGGTCGTGCCGATGGGCGACAAATTGCTGATCGAGGCGCGCGTCAAGCCGAGCGATATCGCCTTCATCAAGGTCGACGACCGCGCCAATGTGAAAGTGACCGCCTATGATTTCTCGATCTATGGTGGGCTGGTCGGCAATGTCGTGCAGGTCTCGGCCGACAGCATCTACGACGAAGTGTCGAAGGAGGCCTATTTCACCGTCGTCGTGCAGACCGACCGTGCCTATCTGGTCTCCGGCGGCCGCCAGCTGCCGATCACGCCCGGCATGATCTGCGACGTCGAGATCATCACCGGCCGCAAGAGCGTGCTGTCCTATCTTCTGAAACCCGTCCTGAAAGCCCGTTCGGAGGCCTTGCAGGAGCGCTGATACGGATCTTGATGAGTTCGACTCGTCGAGATCCGGTATCAGCCCGCGCGGTGCTTGAGCGAACCGATCGAGGATGCGTCAGCATCTTCGAGATCGCGTATGAGGCGCAATCAGTTCGCCCGGTAGCTCGCCAGGGTCAGCGACGCGGTCTGCATCGACCGCCCGGCTGGTTCGGCGCGATAACCGTGCATCCAGGCCTGTGTGCCGGCATAGGTGAAGATGGGCCGATAATCGTTGGTCTGCGCGGCATCGAGCAGGCGATCGGTCTCGTTATCGAGCGCGACCAGCCTGCCGTCGAGCCTAACCACCAGCAATGCGTGATCAGCCCGGCGCACCAGATCGCGTGCAATGACGAAATAGAGATCCTCGTCCGCAACGCCGAGCGCCTTGAGCATCTGCATCTTCGCGATCGCATAATCCTCGCAATCGCCCTTGCGGCTCCGCAGCGACTGGGCGGCCGATGCCCAATGATCGGCGCGGCCATAGCCGTTCCGGTCCTCGACAAAGCGGATCCGCGCATTGACCCAGCTGTTGACCGCAGCAACCTGCGCCGCGCGGTCCCGATGGCGGGCGGACTGAATGACCGACGCCCATGGCCCCTGGCGTGTTCCAAGCGATGCCGCGCGGGCAATCGTCCAGCGCGTGCTGAGTGGCGTCGCCGAAATCCTCAACGCGACCGATCCGAAGATGTCCGGGCGGTCATGGGCGATCGGTGCGAAGAATTGCGGTGGCTGCACGAATTGCTGTGGCTGGATCGGTTGCACCGCCGCGATGAGCGCCGGTTTCGGATCGCCGCAAAGCGGCCTGAAATCGAAGCCGGGCGCAATGGTGTCGGCCATGGGCGACGGCGTTGTGAAGCCGTCATGCTGTGCCCTGATGAGATCGAGTTTGCTGGGCGCGCCGCCCAATATCGCCTGGGCCTTGCTGGCGCTCGATGCTGCCGGCTCGGCGGCGATGCGCGCGGTCTCGAACATCGAAACCGCCGCGCACATGCCGCTGATCGCGATCGGCAGCACCGTCGTGCCGGCGACCGCAGGCGTGCTCGACACCAATGCAGCCGCGACCAGCATTGCCGAGGTCCGGACGAGAATAGCGCGTTTGAGAGACGATCCTGCCATGTGATCAGCATGGCGAGGAGCATCGAATATATGTTTAATTGCCTTGGTTAATGAATTCTAAAAGCAATCGGGATGCGGTAACCGGCTGTTTCCAGATATGTTTTCGACCGGTTCTTTTGCAGGGCGCCGCGTCGGCCGCACCGAAACCTGTGCGGAATCCGGATTCGCGCGATGATCTGCGGTCGATGCGCTTGCGGGGCTCGGGGTGACGGGTTGTGTCTTTGCGATGGATGCCCTTCGAATCGATTCCCGATCGTGATAGGCTGTGCATGAGCGCGGGGGTGTTCGAAGGAGGGATTATGATCCTCGATAACGAACGCGGCTATCTCGGCTGGCGTGCGCGGATGGAGCGCATCCGCGCCGAGCGCGCGCCGGATCCGGTGGGCTATCGGGCGCATGTGGAATTGGCGCGCAGCTATGAGCGCAGGCTGTCCGGCCTGTTGATGGGCGATGTCCGCAAACCTTCGCTGAGAAAGGGCTAGCGGTCGTCTGGCGCGGCGCCGTTCAGGCGTCGGCCCAGCGGCGCAACAGATTGTGATAGACGCCGGTGAGCTGGATGATCGCGCGGTCATCCTGGCCGCGATCCTGGGCGATCGTCTGGATCGCGGTGTCAAGCTCGAACAGGGTGCGGCGCGCATCGGTATCGCGGATCATCGACTGGATCCAGAAGAAGCTCGCGACGCGGCGGCCGCGCGTGACCGGCTCGACACGGTGGAGGCTCGATGCGGGATAGAGCAGCATATGGCCCGCGGGCAGCTTCACCGCCTGCGCGCCGAACTGGTCCTCGACGATCAGTTCGCCGCCGTCATAGGCATCGGGATCTTCCAGGAAGAGCGTGGCCGACAGATCGCTGCGGATACGGAAATCGCTGCCGCGCCGGATACGGATCGCATTGTCGACATGCAGGTCGAACGCCTGGCCGCCCGAATAGGCATTGAACAGCGGCGGGAAGATCTTGAGCGGCAATGCCGCGGCGATGAACAAAGGTGCCCGGCCGAGCGCGTCGAGGATCAGTTTGCCCGCCTGTTTCGAAGCGGGGCTGTCCTCGGGCAATTGCAGGTTGCGTTTCGCGAGCGCCGATTGATGGCCGGAGGTCGCATTGCCGTCGATCCAATCGGCAGCATCGATCAGGCCGCGCACTTCGGCGAGCGCCGCCGCGTCGAGAATCTCGGGGATCGCGATCATCATGCCGCCATCGCGCTATTGCCATGCCGCCACCTCGTCAATGCTATTGCGATGCGTTCTTAGAAATGGCGCTCAGCCGCTTATGCTTTCGTCAGGGCGAATACGCGTTTCCATGAGGAAATCGGCGTTCTGGCGAATCGTAAATTGGAGAGGCTACGCGGCCTCGATTCCTTCAAATCCGTCTGATGAAGCCGCCAATCCTGTCGTGAATTGAAAGAGAGGCAGAGAATTTGTCGGGTCGAACCCGCTCTCCGGGGCGGATGCGAACCAGCGGAGAAGAACGCGGATAATAGTCAATCCGACCAATAGAGAAGAGCGGCAGATTTCCTGAACATTCGATAACGGCGGTGATCATGTTCGGTTCACCACCGTCACGATATTGGCGCCGCATTCTTGAAGGAAACGGAGATTTGATCATGCGTATCGTAACCGCATTGCTTGCCGGTGCCATGGCATTTGCCGGCGTTGCCGCACAGGCCGCCCCCGACCGCAGTCCCGAGGCGAAGCTCGCCAAGGCACTCGACGGCCGCGTGGCCGGTAAGCCGGTCACCTGCCTCAATCTGCGCGACATCCGCTCGACGCGGATCATCGACAACACCGCCATCCTCTACGAGACGGGCGGCGGGAAGATCTATGTCAACACGCCGCGTTCAGGCGCGTCGTCGCTGCGCGACGGCCGGGTGATGGTCACCAACACCCATTCGTCGCAGCTCTGCAGCATCGACACCGTGAAGCTCTATGAGAGCGGATCGCGCATGCAGACGGGCTGGGTCGGGCTGGGCGAGTTCGTGCCCTATACCAAGGTACGCGCCGGCCATATCGGTTGAGCGGCCTGCCCCGTCACACAGGGCCGGCGCGGCGTGATGTCGTTGCCGGCCCTTTGTTTTTGGATCGAGTCAGGATTCAACCGTTCCTGATCTCCGCTCGAACAAGCCGGTGGTCGCGCCGTTGAGCTGAATCTCGGCGATCCGATAATATCCCCGGGCGGTGGCAAGCCGGATCGACGGCGTGTTGTCCGGATCGATCAGGCAGGTTGTGCAGCGGGCGGGCAGATGCGCGTCGGCCCAGTCAAGCACCGCCGTCAGCGCTTCGCCCGCAAGCCCGCGCCCCTGCGCGCTCGACGCGAGCATCCAGCCGGTTTCCGGTTGTTCACCCGACATCGGCACGCCGGTGCGCTGCTGATAGGCGAGCGCGATCTCGCCGACGAAGCGGCCGGTTTCCGCCTCGCGCAGCATCCAGTAGCCGAAACCGAACAGCGACCAATGACCGGCATATTTGAGCAGCCGGGTCCACGCCTCTTCGCGCGAGCACGGCTTGCCGATGAAACGCAGCAATTCGGCATCGGACCAGAGTGCGAGGATATCCGGAAAATCGGCCGCGACCGGACGACGCAATGTCAGGCGCGGCGACGACAGCGCGTCCGGTGCGGCGGCGAGGATCACGGCGCCGGTTTGAGCGCGATCACGCGTTCGGCGGCCTGGTTGACCGCCGCCCGGCTGAACGAAAGCGGGGCATAGCGTCCGTCTTTCCACGCCGGCAGGAGATCGCTGTAATGCGGATCGCTGGGGTCACCAGACTGGCCGGGCATGTTGAGGAACATCGATTTGTCCCAGTCGCCCACATCCATCACCAGCCGTACCGAGGGGCCGTGGACGGCGGCGAAGCTGGTGCCGCGATAAGCGGTCATCGCAGGAGTCGTGGAGGATCCCCCGACCGGCACCGGCCCGATCGTCATCGATCTTTGCAGCGTCCCGTCGGCGAGGGCGGCGACTGCGGGCTTGAGCGTGAGCGTGTGGAGCCGCCCCCATTGCCATGTCGCGATATCCGGGCCCAGCTTCTGGCGCAGATCGGCGAGCGTCGCTTCGAGACTGTCGATCAGCATCGATTTCGCGGCGGCGGCGGGATCGGCGCCGAGCATCGCATCGCGCGTTTCCAGCAGCGACAGCAGCGCGTCGGGTGAGCCGCGATCGATGATCGGGCGGGCGGGTGCTGGAGCGATCCGGTCGACCATCACGCGGCCAAGATGCTGGGTCAGCCAGCTTTCGTAGATCGCGGCCGGTACGCTTTCCGCCGCAACATTGCCGTCCCATGCCTTGATCAGCGCCAGCGCCTGGCGCGCTTCGGGCGTATTGCCTTCGAGCGCCGCCGCCAGCGCGATCATGCGCTGCGCCATGCCGCTGCCGGTATCCATCTGCAGCGCCATCGCATCCGCGACCGAGAAGCGTGGCTTGCCGGCGATTACTTGTGAGATGCGGTCGATGCGGCTGCGATCGCTCCATTCGAAATTGACCGGCGAACGCGGCGAATAGCCGGCGGGGAAGTTCATCTCGTTGGCGCTGGCGAACCAGCCCTTTGCGGGATCCTTGATCTGCGGCAGGTCGGCGGGGCGGCTGATGCCGCGCCATTCGTAGCGGCCGTCGCCGGGCACCGGCAGCAACCCATCCCAATTGGCGCGGATCGGTGCGAAGCCGGCGGCAGACCAGCCCGTCGTGCCGCTGAGATCGGCCCAGATCAGGTTGAGCGGCGGCGTGCCCCAATGATCGGCCGCCTTGCGGAAATCGCTCCAGTTGGCGGCATTCGCGAGCCAGGACGCGGCGGCATAGCCCGAGGATCCGGGTTCCGACCATGTCGTCCTGAGCGCGAAGGCGTGGTTCTGCTTCGCATCCTGACGCAGCACCGGACCGTGCCGTGTGTAGCGAAGCTCGACCGCGACCGGTGCACCGCCCTTCACGGGAATGGTTTCGCGCACCAGCTTCATCTTCTCCCAGCGGCCGCGATAGCGATAGGAATCGGGGTCGCCGGGCTTGGTCTCGTAGACGTAGAGATCTTCCTGGTCGGTGCCGAAGATGGTCAGGCCGAACGCGGCCTTGCCGTTATGGCCGAACGACACGCCCGGAATCGCGGGCTCCCCTGCACCGATCAGCGAAACCCCCGGCGCATCGAGATGGACGACATAACGCAGGCTGGGCACGCCGAAGGCGCGATGCGGATCATTGGCCAGGATCGGCCGCCCCGTCGCCGAATGCGACGACGCGATCACCCAGTTGTTCGAACCGTCGGCGGTGTTTGGGTCCGCCGCATCGGTCAGGCGTGCCACGGTGGTCGACGACGAGGGCGCAAAGCTCACCTCGGCAGTGGCGAGCAGATAATCGTCCATCACATCGGGCGTGATCGTGCAGGGATCGAGCCCCTGCGGCATGACGGGCACGTGATCGGGTGAAAGCTTGGCGCGCAGCCGGTCGGCTTCGAGCCCGCCGGCGCAGGCGACGCGCGCGCGCAGCACTTCCTGCTTGGCGTTGGAGACCAGGGCATGGCTGCGGATGCGGAGGATGTCGTCGGCCTGCCAATGGTCCGGGCGGCTGGCGGTGATGCCGAATTCGACCGGCATCGGCTTGGTGCCGGCCAGCACCTCGTCGACATAGGCGTTCACCCCGGCCGCGAACGCGGTGTAGCGATCACGGCTTCCCGGCGCGTAGCGCGTCCATTCATGGGCCATCTCGCCGCGATAGAGGAAAAGCCGGGTGGCGCGATCCTGCTTCACATAAGTCGGGCCGAAGCTGGCGGAGAGCAGGCCAAGCCCGCGTTTCCGCCACAGGTCGATCTGCCACAGCCGATCGCGCGCGGCGTTGTAGCCCTGCAGGAAATAGGCGTCGCGCTCGCTCTTCGCGTAGATATGCGCCAGCCCCCAGCGATCGACGACGATCTCGGCGGGCTGCTGCAGGCCGCGTACGGCCCAGTCGTCGCGCTTCACATCGGAGGCGGCGGCGATGGACGGCAGGGCGGCGGCGATCAGCGCGATCGATCGAATCCGGGGCAGGGCAGGCATCATCCGGGCACTCTCCTCTCAACCAGTTTATGGATGATCGGGCGCAGCATCAGGGCTGCGATCAGCCCCCCGATGGCGATTCCGGCATGCAGCAGCCAGAATTCCGGCGCCCCCATCCTTTCGTAGAAGCGACCAAGCCAGCCGACGGTGAAATTGGCAAGTGCGATCGACATGATCGCCAGGCTCATCATGATCGTCGCCTTGGCGGGCGGCGCATGGCGCGACACGAAGGCCTTGAGCGGCGGCTCGCCCCAGATGAAGCTGAAATCGAGCAGCACGAAAAAGGCGAGCACCCAGGCAAGCGGAACCTGCCCCGTCGAGACCGCCGCACCCAGCGCCAGGATCGCGAATGCCGTGCCCGCCATCGCGCAGCCGACGGCGATCTTGGCGATATCGCCGGGTTCGCGGCCATGCGTTTCCAGCATCCGCCACAGCCGGACGCCGAGCAGGATGCCGATCATGGTGGCGATACCGTCGAAGGTGAAGATCCAGGTGACGGGGATGGTGAGGCCCCAGGCCTGGCGGTCGACATGGTCGGTCGCCCAGACCGGAAACAGCGTATAGGCCTGATAGACCGCGCTGAACATTAGCAGGAACGGGACGAACGCCAGCAACAGCCCCAGGATCGCGCGCCAGTCGTCGCGGGTGAGCGGGGCCTGTGCGACGCGGAGGCGCGCCACGGGCGGTTCGGGCGGCAGATGGCGCCGGCCCGCCAGATAGATGATCAGCGCCGCGACCATCGCGATCGCCGCGACGCCGAAGCCATAATGCCAGCCCAGCGTCTCGCCGAGCGTGCCGCAGATCAGCGGGGCGGACAGGGCGCCGAGATTGCGGACGAGCATGTAGATGCCGAAGCCCCGTGTCCGCCGGGGATCGTCCGCGCCGTAGATATGGCCGATCTGGACCGCCATATTGCCCTTGATGAAGCCGGCGCCGAGCACCAGCAGCAGCAGTGCGAGCAGGAACAGCCGTTCGGATGTCATCGACAGGTGGCCGAGCGTCATCAACACCGCGCCGAGCACGATCGTGCGTGTCTGCCCGAGCACGCGATCGCCCAGCCAACCGCCGAGCAATGGCGTCGTGTTGACCAGTCCGACATAGAGGCCGAAGATCTGCGATGCGAGCGCGATGGTGGTCATCGGCCCGCCCATCGATTCCAGGCCCGCGCGCAACTGCCCGAGCCCGGCCACCCGCTCGAAATGTCCCGGCTGCAGCAACTGGCCGACCATGTAGAGCATCAGCAGCGCCTGCATTCCGTAATAGGAAAAGCCCTCCCACACCTCGGTGAAGGCGAGATAGGCCAGGCCCCGTGGATGGCCGAAAAAGGCGGTGTCCCCGTTGCGTTCCATGCTTTCTCCAAAGCGCCCTGTCGCGCCGTGCGACGAATATCTATTGACTGTGTACCTCAAAAATACAATGTGTATACAGGTTTTTGAATGCACGCGTTGCCGCGTCGGAACAGGGGTTTCATGTCGTTATCAAACACCGGCGGGGCTGTCGCACAATGCCGTCGGTAACCGTCGATCCAGCGATCGACCTGCAGGCAGAGTCCGAAATCGTCCGCGATGCGATCGATATCCTTGCCCAGCTGGTGTCGTTCGACACCACTTCGTCCGAATCCAATCTGGCGCTGATCGCCTATGTCGAGGCCTATCTCGCCGATCATGGCGTTGCGTCGCGCCGCATCGCCAATGCCGACGGTTCGAAAGCCAATCTGCTCGCGACCGTTGGTGATGGGCTGACGGGCGGCATCGTCCTTTCGGGGCATACCGATGTGGTGCCGGTGAAGGATCAGCCCTGGACGTCGGATCCGTTCGTGCTCACCCGGCGCGGAGACCGACTCTACGGCCGCGGCACCAGCGACATGAAGGGCTTTCTTGCGCTTGCGCTCGCGGCGGTGCCGCTGCTCGTGCGCGCACCGCTCGCCCGCCCCGTGCATCTCGCTTTTTCCTATGACGAGGAAATCGGCTGCCTGGGCGCGCCCGATCTGATCCGCAACATCGTCGATGACGGTTACAGCCCGATCGCTGCGATCATCGGCGAGCCGACCAGCATGCACATCGTCAACAGCCACAAGAGCATCCATCTCTACGAAGTCGTGGTCACCGGCCGGGAAGCGCATTCGAGCCTGGTGCATGAAGGCGTGTCGGCGAACATGATCGCGATCGATCTGCTGGCCAGGCTTGTCGAAATCGCCGACGCCGAGCGGCGCGATCATCGCGACCCCCGTTTCGAGCCGCAATGGTCGACTCTGACCGTGGGGACGATCCATGGCGGCACCGCGCCCAACATCCTGGCGCGCGAATGCCGTTTCACCTTCGATCTGCGCTGCATCCCCGACCGCGAGGCGGAAACCGTGCTGGAGCCCTTCTGGCGTGCGGTGGAGCGGGCGCATGCGCGTCTCGAGGCCGAGGGCGAAGGCACCGGCATCACCATCAACCGTCTGGCGCAAGTGCCGGCGCTGCGGCGCGAGCAGAGCGGGGCGGCCGAGCAATTGTCGGCGATGCTGAGCGGTGCGAACGGGCCCGGAACCGCGGTTTCATATGGCGCGGAGGCCGGCCAATTCCAGGCGGCGGGTCTTTCCACTGTCATCTGCGGCCCGGGATCGATATCCCAGGCACATCGGCCGGACGAGTTCATCGAATTGAGCCAGATCGAAGCGGGGGCTCGCTTCATCACCCGGCTTGTTGCATTTGTCGGGATGCGGTGAACGAAAGGCAGGCAGGAATGCGCACGAAGACGATCGCCAAGGCTGTGAACGATCCGGACGAGGCCGGTCTGGACGATGTCGTGGCGGGCGACGGCGTGCGCCAGTCTTCGGGACAGAAAGTCTATTCGCTTTTGCGCGAGCAGATATTGAGCCTCGAGCTGGCCCCGAACACTGAACTCGATGAGGTCCAGTTCAGCCGCGAGCTCGGTTTCTCACGCACGCCGATCCGTGAAGCGCTGATCCGGCTGGCATCGGACAGCCTGGTCGTGCTTGCGCCCAATCGCGGCGCACGCGTCGCGCCGCTCGATCTCGATCAGGTACCGCAGGTGCTCGAAGCGCTTGAGCTTTATGAGCGCGCGACGACGCGTTGGGCGGCGCTGCGGCGCCAGCCGGCGGACATCGCGCAGCTGGAGCAACGCAATCGCGAATTCGCCGTCGCATGCGAGACCGAGGATCCACGCGTGATCGTCGAGGCGAACTGGGCGTTCCATGACGCGATCAACCAGGCGTGCGGCAATAAATATCTCGCCGCCGACTGCTCGAAAATGC
Source organism: Sphingobium sp. FW305-3-2-15-F-TSA7 (assembly GCF_058787155.1). Lineage (NCBI taxonomy): Bacteria > Pseudomonadati > Pseudomonadota > Alphaproteobacteria > Sphingomonadales > Sphingobiaceae > Sphingobium > Sphingobium sp. FW305-3-2-15-F-TSA7. Next base: position 46,493 of record NZ_JBYSZM010000024.1, read on the forward strand.
TGCGCGGCGTCATGCGGCTGTCGCTGCTCGCCTTTCGGCAGAGCGACGCCCAGCTTTCGAGCTACGATGTCGTCGAACAGCATCGCGAGATGATCGAGGCGATCCGCAGCGGCAATGCCGATCTGGCGGAAGACCTGGTCTACCAGCATTCGGACGAGTTTCGCGACCGGATGAAGACCTTTATCGCGGGGACGTCGACGGCGGACTTCTCGCTGGTCGGGCGGCGCTCTTAAGTTTGATCCTACTCTGCCATCGTCATTGCGAGGAGCGTAGCGACGAAGCAATCCAGCGGTTGAAGCTTCCCTGGATTGCTTCGCTACGCTCGCAATGACGTTGGGGTTTGCGGATTACCCCTCAATCCTCCAGGTCGCCTGGCACCGCGCCGGCCGCGCTGAACATCATGATCGCGGTCGGGACGGTCAGCGCCATCACCAGCAGCAGCGCGTAGCGCAGCCCCGTCGGCCCCACGGATGCGCTGAACATGTCGCTGAGCGCGCCCGTCACCACCGGGCCCAGCCCGAAGCCCAGCAAATTGCCGAAGAACAGCAGCAGCGCGATCGCGGTCGCGCGCCGCGCGCTGCCGCACACTGCATGGACCGCGGCGAAGGCGGCGGGCAGCGAGGCATAGAGCAGGATGCCGCCAAAGGTGCTGACCACCAGGAACCAGCCGAGATCGTCGATCAGGAACATCAGCGTGTTGGGGAGCGCCGCCAGCCCGAAGCCGAGTGCCGGGAACCAGGCGATCCACCTCTTGTCGCGCCGCACGAGCATGTCGCATGCCATGCCGCCCGCGAGGCTTCCGATAAGGACCGCAACACCCGACGACAGGCCGTAATAGAGGCCGGCATCGGCGATCGGGCTGCCGACCACGCGGATCAGATAGGATGGCACGAAGACCAGCGAGCCATAAGCCGCGAAATTGTAGAAAGTGAAGCCGATCAGCAGCCGCACGAAGGAGCGTTTCGCCTTGAGGTTGCGGATCGACTCCCCGAACGCCTCGGTCGCGCCGCGTGGTGCCGATGCGGCGCCCGATCGGCGGGGCTCGTCGAGCAGGAAATAGACGATCGCCGCGATCAGCAGGCCGGGCAGGCCGAACGCCACCAGCGTGGCGCGCCAGCCATAGGCGGTGACGATCTGCGACCCGATCGACAGGCCGATCAGATAGCCGGCGGTGCCCGAGGTCGCGAAGATGCCGATGGCGCGCGCGCGCGCGGATACGGGAAAATAATCGACGATCAGCGACTGCGCCGGGGGTGTCGCGCCCGCCTCACCCACGCCGACGCCGATGCGCGCGAGCAGCAGGTGCCAGAAATTCCCGGCCGCCGCGCACAGCATCGTCATCGCGCTCCAGATGCTGATCGCGACGGTGATCAGCAGCTTGCGGTCGCCGCGATCGGCCCAGCGCGCGATCGGCAGGCCGAGCATCGAATAGAGTAATGCGAAGGAAAGGCCGCTGAGCAGCCCCAATTGGGTGTCGGAAACCCCGAATTCCTGCTTGATCGGTTCGAGCAGGACCGAGATGACGACGCGGTCGACCGAACTCGACGTGCCGACCAGGAACAGGATCGCGAGGAAGAACCAGCGCCGCGCGGGCGAATAGAGATGCGACGACCCGGTCGTTGCGGCCTGTTCGGGGGCTGCTGCGCCCGGCGTCACGGGCGCGGCCCGGTGTTGCGCCCCTCCCAGGTGCGGAACCAGCGCAGCACGCGCATACCCTGGTCGATCTGCGCCTCGAAGCGCGCGGCGGCGTGCCCTTCCTCGGGATAGAGCACCAGCTCGCTCGGCACGCCGCCCAGCACCAGCGCATGGTGATATTGCACGGCCTGGCTCGACGGTGTGGTCTTGTCCTGCTCGCCCGCGACCAGCATTGTCGGCGTGACCACCATGTTCGCATGCGCCAGCGGGCTGCGCTGGTCGAACACGCCACCGACATCATAGGGATTGCCGCCCGAATAAAGCGACAGGAATTCCGGATGATGGGCGGTGAAGAACTGGCTGCGCATGTCGGTGAGCGGCGCGATCGCGCAGGCGGCCTTGAACCGGTCGGTCTGGCCGACCAGCCAGCAGGTCATGAAACCGCCATAGCTGCCCCCGGTGACGAACAGCCGGCCGGGATCGACGTCGTGATTGGCAATGACGTGGTCCAGCCCTGCGAGAATGTCATGCGCATCCTCGCCGGCCATGTCGTCGATCACGCGCGACGCGAAATCGAGCCCGCGCCCCGAACTGCCGCGCGGATTGGGAAAGAGCACCGCATAGCCCGAACTGACGAGCAAGGCGGCGAGCGGATTGTCGAAACTCCAGGAATCGCGGAACAGGTGCGACGGGCCGCCATGGATGAAGACGACCAGAGGCGGCCGTTCGACATTGGCGGGCAGGGCGAGATAACCGAATATCTCCAATCCGTCGCGCCCCTGCCAGCGTATTGCCTGGGCGGGTTGCATCATACCCAGGATCGCACGCGCGCCGTCATGCGCCAGATCGAGCACCACTTGCTCGCTGCCATCGTCGTCGACGCGGACGATATGGGCGTAGCGATCGAATGCATGGCCGGGCACGATCGCGCCGGCATGGCCCGTGGGCGTCGCTGCGGGAACCTTCCGGCCGCCGGTGCCCGGCGACCGCCATTCGATCGCGGTTTCGCCGCTGGAGAGATCATGCGTGCCCGCGACGCTTCCGGGCGCAGCGAAGCCCGCGAAGAACAGGCGCGCGCTGTCGCGCCATGCCAGTGCCGAGACTTCGGCGCCGATCATGGGCTGGCGCCGCTCGCCGGTCATGCGATCGTAAAGCGTCAGCGTGCCGAGCGCGACGGTGCGATGGAAACGCCCCTCGATGACGGCGATCGTGCGTCCGTCGGGCGATCCGCAGACCCTGGCGAGTTCGACATCGGGCCGGGCGAAACGGTCGAACGCGCCGCCGCTGGCCGGCGCGATGCCGATCTCGGTCTGGTACCAGCCGCCTTCGGTGGGGCTGGAGGAAAGGATCGCGACGACCGCATCGCTGCCGCACCAATCGGCTTCCCAGACATTCTGGCCGGCGATGCCGATCTCGGTCAGGCGGTTCGACGCGATGTCCCAGATGCGGGCGCGGCGCCACAGAGTGTCGTGCGATCCGGTTTCGACCGTCGGCATCCAGGATGGGCGCTCGACCGCCGCGCTGCCGATGCGCGCGGTGCTCGCCGATCCGGCAGCGTCCGCGCCGGCATCCGCGCTCTGGATCAGGATGCGCCGGCCATCGGCGGACCAGGCGAAACTCTCGATCGCTTCGCCGTCGAGGATGGGGCCGGCAAGCTGAACTTCCGGCGTGTCGGCATCGCTCAGGAAAAGCTGGAAATTGCCGCCACCGCGTCCGCGATCCGACAGAAAGGCAAGCTGCGCGCCGTCAGGCGACCATTTGGGATCGGTATCGTTGGCGCCCGCGTCACCCAGCAATCGCACGGCGCCATCGGTGCCGAGCAGCGCCAGCCGCGTGACCGGGAAACCGCCATCGGCTTCATAGACCGGCCCGGAAAAGGCGATCACGCCCGTCGCGGGATTCTCGACCGCGTGGACGATCGCGTGGAACTGCGCGGTGCCGGGCCGATAGAGTTTTTCGAAATAATCGGTGACGCGCGTCTGGATCGCGGCGAGTTCATTCTCATCAATCATGCCGGTCCAGGTCTTTCGATCGTCGTCACGTAACACATGTTCCTATCGCATCGGGCGGCAGGCCCGCCGCCCGACAGGATCAGATATGGAATTCGAACTGGAGGCCGACGGTACGCGGCCGGGTCCGGAATTCCAGGCTGACATCGCTGGGCGGCTGCAAGCGGCCGTTCCAGTTGGTGATATTCTCCATGAACAGCGTCGCGGTCCAGTTATCCGGCGATTTCAGCGCGAAGCTGGCGCGCGCGGTGAATGGCGCGTCGCTGATGAACAGCCGCGATACGCCGCCGGAGAGCAGGCGGCCGGGGATCTTGGACCGATAATTCACCGATCCCGAGAATTGCCCTTCCAGGCCCGCGCCGCCGATCGGGAATTCGTAATCGGCAAAGGCGCTGGCGGTATATTCGGGCGAGAAGGCCAGCCGTTCGCCCTTCTGGAACAGCACCACCGGGCCGGCGGCCGTCTGGGTGATGATCGCCGCGTCGAGGTTCAGGCCGTTCCAGCTGAACGTGCCGCCGAAATCGAGCCCCCTGGCCGGACGGACGGTCGCGCTCAGGTCGACGCCGAAGCCGCTGGCCGACGAACCGTTGACGCTCGCCGCGATCGGCGCGCCCATGAAGTTCAGATTCACATTCTGCTGAATGTCCTTCCAGTCGATATAATAAAGCGCCGCGTCGAAGTTCAGCACGCCGCCAAGCAGGCTGCCCTTGGCGCCGATCTCGTAGTTGGACAGCTTGTCCGCGCGAACCGGCGGCAGCGTCGGCGCCGTGCGGATCACGGTCGGGCTCTGGTTGAAGCCGCTGCGGAAGCCCTGCGAATAGGATGCATAGGCGGTGAAGCTGCGCGAGGGCAGCCAGGTCAGCACCACGCGCGGCGTGACGGCGTCGAACGTCTCAGTGCGGTGCGCCAGCGGCTGGGCGGGATTGCCCGTGGTCGGGGTCCGCTCGATCTGCGAAACGCGATCATTGAAATAGCGCAGGCCGCCGGTCAGCTCGAGCGTATCGTCGAGGAAGCTCTTGGTGAGCTGACCGAACACCGCGTAGGAACGCGACTTGTCGTTGGTGTTGATCGGTGCGGGCAGCACGAACAGCGTCTGGTACAGCAGGTCGGTCGCATCGCGGTAGAAGGCGCCGGCAGACCAGCGCCAGCTGCCCTCGCTTTTCGAATTGAGCAGCAGTTCCTCGGTGAAGACCTCGGATTCGATGTTCGAATAGAGCGTCTGCCTGGGGCCGAGCGTGTTATAGTCACGCAAGCCGCGATTGACGAATTTCAGATAGCTGGTCGCGCTGGTGATGGTGACGCCGGGCAGCTCATAGCCGAGCTTCGCGCTGAACGCGTCATAGTTCAGCTTTTGCGGGATCGGCACCGGTGCGAGCTGGATGCCGGCGGCATTGGCATAGCTGGGCGCGTCCTGATCGATGCGTGAGATCCAGGCCGACAGGCCGATGCTCAGCTCCTCAGTCGGCTGCGCGTTGATCTTCAGCCGCACGTTGCGCGATTGCGTGTCGTTGGCGTTCTTGATGCCCTGCGCCGGCTGCTCGATCCAGCCGCCCGCATTCTCGAAGCCCGCGACCAGCCGCACCGCCAGCTTGCCTTCGACAAGCGGGATGTTGACCGCGATGTCGCCGCGATAGCTTTCGTCGCCGTCCTGCGTCGAAGATATGCCGGCACGCGTCTTCAACTCGAACTTGTCGAGATTGGCGTCGTTGGTCAGCAGGCGGACGACGCCGTTCAGCGCGTTGGCGCCATAGAGCGTGCCCTGCGGCCCGCGCAGCACCTCGATCCGCTGCATGTCGAAGCCGTTGGTGTCGGGCAGGATCGCGGACTTCACCAGGCCGAAGGGCACCGAGTCGATATAATAGGCGGCAGTGCTCGATCCGGAGAGCGTCGCGCCGTTGGCGGCGACGCCGCGGATGGTGAGCTGGGTCGCGCCTCCCTGTGCGGTGCTGGTGATCGAAACGCCCGCGACGCTGCGCAGCGCGTCGGTGACGCCGCCCGTGGTCTGGCCGTCGAGTTGCGCGCCGCCGAGGACCGCGACCGAGATCGGCACCTTCTGCAGACGCTCTTCACGCTTCTGTGCGGTGACGACGATCTCGCCGGTATCCTCGTCCGCCGCGTCGGCGGTCTGTGCGCTTGCCGGCACCGCCCATGCCAGCGGCAGCAACGCCATCGCCACACCGCACCGCAATCCCGTCGACAGCTTCTTACGCATCATATCCCCCTGCACCTTTTCGGCTCATTGATGTTGAATTTCTCGTGAACACAATCTGTATAATCTGTGTAGACAAGTCAAGCGCGTCGCTCTAACCCAGCGTTTATCGGCGGTTTCAAGAGGGATTTGAGAACATGGCTGGGCCGGAAGGCGTGGTGGAATTCGCAAAAGGGGATGGGATCGAGACGTTTCGCGGCGTCGTCTTCCCCTGGCATTGCGACTCGATGGGGCACATGTCGGTGCAGCATCAGATGCCGCTGCTCGACAATGCGGCGTACCATCTGCTCGGCACGCTGGCGCCGACGACCGCGCTGGAGGACGGGCATCGCCTCGGCTGGGCCGATGTGTCGCACGAGATCCGCTATCTGCACGAACTGGTCGCGGGCGATCTGCTGATCCTGCGATCGGGGATCCTGGCGATCGGGCGTTCGTCGCTTCGCCATCGCACGATCGTGATGCGACGGTCGGACGACCATATCTGCACCGTGCTGGAGGGTGTCACCGTCCGTTTCGACCTCGATGCGCGCCGGTCGGTCCCCTTGTCCGATCCGGTGCGGGCCATCGCCGAGACGCTGCTGATTCCGGCGGCGTCCGATCAATCTTCATTGGGAGCATAAACTATGGAACGAGTCCTCGTGACCGGCGCGGGCGATAGTGTCGGCCGCGCCATCGCCGAACGGTTTCTGGGCAAGGGATATAAGGTCCATATCTGCGACATCCGCGCCGATGCGGTGCAGGCGACGCTCGACGCCAATCCGGGATTGAGCGGCAGCGCCGTCGATGTCGGTGTCCGCGCCGATGTCGACCGGCTGTTCGACGATGTCCGTGCGTCGATCGGCGACCTGTCGATCCTCGTCAATGTCGTCGGCATGGCCGGGCCACGCGCACCGATCGAGGAGATCGACGAGGACGAGTGGGACAAGACCATCGCCGTCAACCTGTCCGGCATGTTCTATTGCATGAAGCGCGCCGTGCCGATGCTGAAGGCCAATGGCGGCGGGTCGATCGTCAATTTCTCGACCTGCTCGACGCGCACCGGGATCCCGTATCGCGCACCCTATATCGCGTCCAAGGCAGGGGTCGAGGGGCTCACGAAGAACAGCGCGCGCGAACTGGGGCCGTTCGGCATCCGCTGCAACGCGATCCTGCCCGGCATCATCAACAATGATCGCTTCCGCTTCATCGTCCAGCGCAACGTCGACGCGACCGGACGCAGCTTCGAGGACATCGAGAACGACTATCTCAAATATGTCTCGCTGCGCACCAAGGTCGAGCTGAGCGAGTTCGCCGACATGGTCGAATTCATCACCTCGGACGCGGGCCGGAAGATCACCGGCGAGACCATCGCCGTCAGCGGCAATATGGAATGGGAAGAATAAGCATGAGCGGCAACAAGACGATCCTCACCTGCGCGGTCACCGGCGGCGCGCCCTTCAACCCCAAGCATCCATCGATGCCGATCACGCCGGAGCAGATCGCCGACGCCTGCATCGAGGCGGCCTCAGCCGGGGCCAGCATCGTCCATATCCATGTCCGCGATCCGGAAACCGGCCAGGGCAATCGCGATCGCGCGCATTTCCGCGAGGTGGTCGATCGGGTCCGCCAGACGGGCACTGATATCGTGCTCAACCTGACCTGCGGCATGGGTGCCTATTTCCTGCCCGATCCGGAGCGGGAAGGGCATATGTTGCCGGGCAGCGACGTGGTCGGCGTCGATGAGCGCGTCGCGCATGTCGAGGAATTGCTGCCCGAGATCGCGACGCTCGACATCGTCACCAACAACCAGGTCGAGGGGCCGACCGAATATATCTATTTCAGCCCCACCCACACGCTGCGCGCGATGGCCAAGCGGTTCAAGGCGGCGGGGGTGAAACCCGAACTGGAAGTGTTCGGCGCGGGCGATATCCTGTTCGGCAACAAGCTGGTCGAGGAGGGGCTGATCGACGGGCCACCGATGATGCAGATGGTGCTGGGCGTGCAATGGGCGGCGCCGCATGGCGTGGACACCATCCTCTATCAGCGCGGCCTGATGACGCCTGGCACGCATTGGGGCGCTTTCGGCATCGGCCGAGAACAAATGCCGATGCTGGCGCAGACGTTGCTGCTGGGCGGCAATATCCGCGTCGGGCTGGAGGATAATCTCTATATGTCGCGCGGCGTATGGGCGACCAACGGCCAGTTGGTGGAGCGCGCCTATTCGATCGTCAATTCCATTGGCGGCTACAGCGTCGCCACGCCCGCCGAGACGCGCGAGATCCTGAAATTGCGGCAGCCTGGCTGATGGAACTGGAGCCGGTCGACCGTGCGCTGCTGGGCGGCGATCATGGCGCGGCGGCGGCGCGCGCGATGGCGATGCTTGTCCGCTATGGCGAAGCGGGCGGCGCACCCTGTTTCGTGTCGATCGAATCCGCGCATATCGACGGCTGCCTGTATCATGGCCCGTCCAGCACCGATTTCGCGCGCCGCTTCGTCGATCTGGGCGGGCGGGTGCGCGTGCCGACGACGCTCAACGTCGCGGCGGTCGATGTCGTCCATCCCGGCTGGCATTGCGGCCCACCCGAACTGCTCGACGCGCAGCGGGAATTGACCGAGCTGCACGAACGGCTCGGCTGCATCGCGACGCTGACCTGCGCGCCCTATCAGCGCATGGTCCGCCCCCGGCCGGGCGAGCATGTCGCCTGGGCCGAATCGAACGCGATCGTCTTCGTGAACTCGGTGCTCGGCGCGCGCACCGATCGCTATGGCGATTTCACCGATCTGTGCGCCGCACTGACCGGGCGGGTGCCGCTTGCCGGGCTTCATCGCGACGAGAATCGCAGGCCGCAACGCATCGTCGGCGTTCCGGGGCCGGAGGCGGCCGGGCTGCCGCGCGACCTGTATTTCGCGGCGCTCGGCTATGTGATCGGCCAGCGGGCGCCGGGCCTGGTTCCGTTGGTGAGGGGCGTTCCGGGCGACGCCACGGAGGATGAACTGAAGGCGCTGGGCGCTGCAGGCGCATCGTCGGGCTCGCTCGCGCTGTTCCATGCCGAAGGGGTGACGCCCGAAGCCGAATGGGCGGCCGAACAGGCCGCGCAAGCGCCGCTTCCGGAGATCGAGATCGTAGCCGCCGACCTCCACGACGCCGTCTCCCGGCTGTGTCCGGTGGCAGAGGGGGAGGCGGTGGCGGCGGTCTGCCTGGGCACGCCGCATTATTCGCTCGACGAATTCCGGATATTGAACGCGGCGCTCGGCGGGCGTAGCCCGGCCGAAGGCGTTGCCCTTTATGTCTCGACCTCGCGCGAGATCGCGGCGGCGGTGGAACATGATCCGGCCTTCGCCCCGCTGCGCCGTTTCGACGCGCGCATCGTCGTCGATACCTGCACCTATCTGGCGCCTGTCGTCCGCAACACCCAGGGCGCGATCCTGACGACCTCCGCCAAATATGCGCATTACGGCCCCGGCAATCTTCAGCGGCGTGTGGGGCTGATGACGCTCGAACGCTGCATCCGCTCGGCCGAACTCGGCCGGGTCGCGCCGCCATGCTGATCGCTGCACGGGCATTGACGCCGGGCCGGGCCGCCGGGCCGCTGCTGTTGCTCGACGAGCCGCTCAGCCTGTGGGGCGGGCTCGATCTGCGGACGGGCGCGATCATCGACCGGACGCATCCGCAATGCGGGCTGGCGATCGCGGGGCGCATCGTCGCGATGCGCAGCGCACGGGGATCCTCGTCCTCGTCGAGCGCGCTGGTCGAGGCCGCGCGCGCCGGCGTCGCGCCCGCCGCGCTGATCCTGGGGCTGCACGATCCGATCCTGACGATCGGCGCGCTCGTCGCGGCGGACCTCTATGGAATCGAGATTCCGTTGATCGTGATCGAGGCGGAGGCCTGGCCCGTGCTCGTGGATGGAGCGGCGCTGTCGATCGAGACGGAAGGCAATCAAGCCCGGATCATGATCGATCCTGCTTAAAGATCCCTTCCTGTCATTCCCGCGCACGCGGGAATCCAGCTTTTCCATGCAGTTTCAGGAAAAGAAGAAGAAGCTAGATTCCCGCATACGCGGGAATGACAAGGGAGAGAGGGTGGACGCTACAGCCGCCGCAGCGCCTGTGCCGGCCGAACCGACATCAGCGGCAGCGATCCGAGCAGGCCGATGCCGAGCGTGAGCACCGCGCCGGCGCCCAGCGTGCCGAGCACGACCCACCAGTCCGGCGCCCAGCCGAATTCGAACACCCGCACGATCACATACCAGGCGGCTGCGATGCCCAGGCCGAGCGAGACCGAGGCGAGCAGCGCCGCCAGCAGGCCATATTCCATCGCCTGCGCCGCCAATATCTGCCCGCGCGTCGCGCCCAGCGTCTTCAGGATGACGCTGTCATAGCTGCGCGCCTGGCGCGAGGCGGCGATCGCGCCGACCAGCACCGCGATACCCGCCAGGATCGCGACCGAGGCCGACAGCAGGATCGCGGTCGCCATCTGGTCCAGGATGGTGCGGACCTGCCCGATCACCTCGCTGACCGCGATGATCGAGGCGGAGGGGAAAGCGGCGAGCAGCGCGCGCGAGACCGGGCCGTCATGGCCTTTGTCCATGCTGATCGTCGCGGTCAGGCTGTGCGGCGCGCCCGCGAGCGCGCTGGGCGAGAAGACGAGGATATAGTTGAAGCCCATCGTGTCCCAATGGACCTCGCGTAGCGAGGCGATCCTGGCCTCGATCTCGCGGCCGAGCACGCTGACGATCAGCGTGTCGCCGACCCCGACCTTCATGATCGTCGCGGCCTCGCGATCGAGCGAGACGAGCGGCGGCCCCGCATAGCCCTTGGGCCACCAGCGGCCCTCGACCAGTTCGCTGCCCTGCGGCAGGCTTTCGCTATAGGTCACGCCGCGTTCGCCGCGCAGGAACCAGGCGCCCTCGGGCAGTTCGGCGAGATCGGCGACGCGCTGGCCGCCATAGGCGACGATCGTGCCGCGCATCGAGGGCACGATGTTCATCTCGGCCTCCGGCGCCTCGCGCCGGATCACCCCCTCGAAGCGCGCACGTTCGCCCGAGGGGATATCGAGCACGAACTGGTTGGGCGCCTTTTCGGGGACGGTGCGGGTGATCTCCGCATTCAGGCTGGTCTCGATGCCCGCGAGCGTCACGAACAGGGTGAGGGCCAGGCCGAGCGCGATGACCAGCGCGACGGTCTGCGCGCCGGGGCGATGAAGATTGGCGAGCGCCAGCCGCAGCAGCGGCCGTTTCGGGCGCGGCAGGCGCTGCGACACGCGCCGGATCGCCCACCCGATGCCAAGCAGCAGCAGCAGCACCGCGCCGACCGAGGCCAGCACGACCGCCGCGAACAGCGGCTCGCGCGCGGTACCCGTCGCCAGCGCGACGACGAGCGCGGCGAGCAGCGCGACCCAGGCGAGGGTGCGGCGATCGATCCGGGCGGCATCGTCGACGGCGGCGCGGAACAGGGCGGCGGCGGGCAATGTCCGCGCGCGGGCGAGCGGTGGCAGCGCGAAGGCGAGCGCGATCAGCGCGCCATAGGCGGCGCTGGTGGCGAGCGGCAGCGGATAGACCGCGATACCGGGCCGGACGGGCAGCAGATCCTGCGCCAGCGTGACGATTGCGATCGGCAGGATCGCGCCGAGCGCGAGGCCGCAGCCGATCGCGAGCAGCGCGACCGCGCCGATCTGCATCAGATAGATGCGCGCGATATCCACCGATGTCGCGCCCAGGATCTTGAGCGTGGCGATCCCGCTGCGCTTGAGCGTCAGATAGGATGCGACGCCGTTGCTGACCCCGATCCCTGCGATGACGAGCGCGGCGAGGCCGATGAGCGACAGGAACTGGCCCATCCGTTCGAAGAAGCGGCTGGCGCCCGGCGCGGCGCGGTCGCGATCCTTATATTCCCAGCCGGCGGAAGGATGGCTTGCCTCCAGCGCATCGACCGTTTCGGCGGGATCGCGGCCGGCGGACAGGCGCAGCCGGTATTTGCTTTCGAACAGGCTGCCGGGCTGGAGCAATTGGGTGCGGCGAAGACCCTCGAGCGAGACGATCGCGACTGGGCCGAGCGTGAAGCCCTCGCCGACGCGATCGGGCTCCTCGGCGATCAGCCCGTGGATGCGGAATTCGGCCTCGCCATAGCGCAATGTCCCGCCGGGGCGGACGAGCAGTCGATCGGAGAGGGCCTGGTCGATCAGGATCTCGTCGGGCGAGAGCGGTTTGTAGGCGGTGCCATCCGCCAGCCGCAGCGTGCCGTAGAGCGGATAGACGGTATCGACACCCTTGAGTTCGGTAAGCACGGCCGATGGCGCGCCGCCCGTGCCGGGGCCGCGCGCCATCGCCCGCGTGCGGATGGTGTCGCTGAGTCGGCCCAATTTGCCGAATTCGGCCTTTTCCGCAGCGCTCGCCTCGCGCTGGGTCATCGCGATCTCGACGTCGCCGCCCAGGATGACGCGCCCGCGCGCGGCGAGTTCGGCGGTGATCGACGCGGTCAGACTGCCGATCGCCGCCAATGTGGTGACGCCGAGCAGCAGGCAGACGAACAGCAGCCTCAGCCCGCGAAACCCCGCATGGAGATCGCGCCGTGCGATCCGCCAGCAGGCGGCCCAGCCGAGCGGGGTCATGCCGCGCGGTCCGCCACGATCAGGCCGTCGCGCATCTCCAGCACGCGATCGCAGCGCGTGGCGAGCGCGGGATCGTGCGTGATGATCACCAATGTCGCGCCCGCCGCCGCTTGCCGCGCGAACAGCAGGTCGACGATCGCGTCGCTGGTATGGCCGTCGAGATTGCCGGTGGGCTCATCGGCGAAGATGATCGTCGGCCGCGGCGCGACGGCGCGCGCAATCGCCACGCGTTGCTGCTCGCCGCCCGAAAGCTGGGCGGGATAATGGCTGAGCCGGTGGCCGAGGCCGACCGCTTCGAGTTCGGCGGCCGCGCGCGCAAAGGCGTCAGCGGCGCCGGCGAGTTCCAGCGGCACCGCGACATTCTCCAGCGCCGTCATCGTCGGCAGCAGATGGAAGGATTGCAGGACGATGCCGACGCGACCGCGCCGCGCCCGTGCCAGCGCATCCTCGTCGAGTGCGCGATAGCCGATGCCTGCCACCGTCACCTCGCCGTCGCTGGCGCGCTCCAGCCCGGAGAGGATCGCCATGAGCGATGATTTGCCCGATCCCGATGGCCCCAGGATCGCGACGCTCTGCCCGCGCGCAATATCCAGGTCGATCCCCTTGAGGATTTCGACGGGCGTTTCCTTCGATCCCAGCGTCAGCGTGACATTGCGCGCGCGGATTGCGATATCGGTGGCATCGGTATCGATCGTCATTGCTGGAGCGCGCGCCCTTGTCGTTGAAGTTTCCCCACTATGCGGTCGCAGCGCTGCTCGTCCACTCGCTCGTGGCCTGCACGTCCGAACCGCCCGCAGGCAATTTGGTGACTGCCGACGCCAATGCAACGGCACCGGCGTCGAATGCGACGGAAGACGGCGGCAAGCTGGTCGTTGCCTTCGGCGACAGCCTCTATGCCGGTTACGGCGTGCTTCCGCAGGAAAGCTTTCCCGCCGACCTGCAAAAGGCGCTGGCGGCCGACGGAATCGCGGCGACCGTCCACAATGCCGGCGTCTCGGGCGATACCAGCGCCGCCGGGCTCGCCCGGCTGGCCTTCACGCTCGACGGCTTGCCGCGCAAGCCCGATCTGGTGATCGTCGGGCTGGGCGGTAACGACATGTTGCGCGGCATCGACCCCGAACAGACGCGCGCGAACCTGACCGGGATCTGCGAGGAACTGAAGAAGCGCGGCATTGCGATCATGCTCACCGGCATGCTCGCGGCGCCCAATATGGGGGCGGACTATGCGGGCTCGTTCAACAGCATCTATCCCGACCTCGCCAAGCGCTATGGCGCGACGCTCTATCCCTTCTTCCTCGACGGGGTGGTCGGCACGCCGGCGCTGATGCTGCCCGATCATATCCACCCCAATCCGCAGGGCATCGATCGGATCGTCGGGAAAGTGGCGCCGGTCGTCGCGGGCGCGCTGGGCGATTGAGCCGATCCGGTTTCGATCGCGGAGCTGCCACGCTATGCTCTCCGCGTCGAAAAAGGCAGGTCGGTGTGGTTAGCCCGGCCCCCGTTCCAGAGTGGTTCCGAGGCAGGTGGCAACACCTGCCGGCTCGGGAACCACGACAAACTGGATAACCTGGAGGCGATCCGAACCGGATCGACTCTGGGACGGGTCTGTCCGTTGCAGACGCGACGAGTCCCGCGGCCTTGAACGTTCACGCATGGTGCGTGGGCGAGAAAAGGAGCGTGGACGATGCAACAGCAGATTTCCGTCATCACTTTGGGCATTGCCGATCTGGCACGATCGCGCCGCTTCTATGTCGATGGTTTCGGGTGGAATCCGGTCTTCGAGAATGACGAGATCATCTTCTACCAGATGAACGGCCTGATGCTCGGTACCTGGCAACAAGGATCGCTGGAGGCGGATATGCAGCGCAGCGGCCTTGTCCGCCCCGGCGCCTTCGCGCTGGCGCACAATGTCGCGACGGCCGCAGACGTGCAGCCGCTGCTCAATCGGCTGGCAGAGGCGGGCGGCATGATCCTGCGCGATGGCGATGCGCCACCGCATGGCGGCTTCCGTGGCTATGTGACCGATCCCGACGATCATTGCTGGGAAATCGCGTGGAATCCGGCCTGGACGATCGATGCCTCGGGCAAGGTGACGTTCGGGCTCTGATTGCCGCAGCACGATGACCGGAGGCCGGGCGCAAATGCCGGCCCGGCCTCCGGCATATTGCGGACAATACCAAATCTTAGACTCTTCGATCCTATCATGATCGCCGCCGTCCCCGGGAAGGTTCGCCGAAGATGTGCATGGCGATCGGCCGCGACGACATTTGGCGAACCGCGACACTCGAGGGTCTGGACGATGGCCTGGCAAGGCATGTGGAACAGGTTGGTGGCGATCATGGTGCGGCATCGCGTGAAGATCTTCGATCTGGGCTTCATCGTCCTCTTGCTGACGGTTGCCTGCCTGTTCGCATTCGAAATCGACATCTTCGAAAACCAGGGAGTGGTCTCACGACGCGAACAGACGCTCGAACTCGACGAATTGCTGGTCCTCACCACGATCGTGATGCTTGCAACGCTTTTCTACACTTGGCGCCGCGCGCGCGAGCATCAGCGCGAGAATGAGCGACGCATCGTCGCGGAAAAGGAGGTGCTGACGCTGGCGCTTCAGGATCCGCTGACCGGCCTGCCCAATCGCCGCCAATTCGACGATGCATTGAAATCGGCGCTGACGACGATTCCCGCCGCGCCCGAGGCGCATGCGATGCTGCTGCTCGATCTGAACGGTTTCAAGAAGATCAACGATCTGCATGGCCATCCCACCGGGGACCAGGTGCTGATCCATGTCGGCGCGCGGCTGATGCGTGCCGTGCGCGACGGCGATCTGGTCGCGCGGCTGGGCGGCGACGAGTTCGCGATCATCGCACGCAACGTTTCCGGCGCGGACGGTGCGACGGGCATCGCGCGCCGGATCATCGAGAATCTGACAGCGCCGATCGTGATCGGCACCACACGCCATCGGATCGGCACGGCGATCGGCATCGCATTGGCACCGCAGGATGCCGGCACTGCAGAGGAATTGCTGCGCATGGCCGATGTCGCGCTGTATCGCGCAAAATCGGAGACGAAATCGGCGGTGCGCTTTTTCGAGGCCGGGATGGACACGCACCTCCAGCAGCGCGACGAACTCGAACGGTCGCTGCTCGCAGGGCTGGACACCCACGCTTTCGGTCTTCGCTTCCAGCCCGCCGGACAGACCGATGGGCGAATTGGCGCGTTCGAGGTGCTGCCCTTCTGGCGCCATCCGACCCTGGGTCAACTCGCGCCCGAGCGATTCCTGCCGATCGCCGAAGAGATCGGGGCGCTCCAGCCGCTCGTCGAGCATTTGCTGCGCACGGCCTGCGAGACCGCCAGGCTCTGGCCCGATCATGTTCGATTATGTTTCAACCTGCCCGGCGCATTGGTCTCCGACATGGATTTCGGGCTGCGTATATTGACCGTGCTGGGCGAGACCGGCTTTTCGCCGAACCGCCTGACGCTCGAGATCGACGAAGGCGCACTGGTCCGCGATGCGGAGCACGCCCAACGGCTGCTGGTGCCGTTGCGCCGCGCCGGGATTGCGATCGTCGCCGACCATTTCGGCACGGGCTATTCCGATCTCAAGAATTTCCGCCGGTTGGAACTCGATGGCGTCAAGATCGACCGCAGCTTCGTTGCGGCGATGATGCATGATCGTCAGGCGGCGGTGATGATCAAGGCGATGATCGGCATTGCCCATGGGCTCGATCTCAAGGTCATTGCCGATGGCGTGGGCACCGAGCAGCAGCGCGCCGCGCTCGAGGCGCAGGGATGCGATCAGGCGCAGGGCCGGTTGTTCGGCGGAGCGCTCACGGCCGAGCAGGTGCTGGCGGAAGTGTCGCCGCGCCGGTCGGCAAAAGCGGGTGCCGCCGACGTTCGCTGACGGGGCTATACCGAGCTGAGATGAGCCTGACTCATCGCAGCTTGGTGAAGCCCGCGCGGCGCTTGAGCGTTCCAAGGTGCGGATGCGTCAGCATCCCTGCACCTTGGTATTACTGCCTGTTCTGGAGCGCCGCTTCGCTCTTGTCCTCGATTTGCCGCGCTTTGTCTTCGCCGCTTTTGACGATCGCATCGGCCGTTTTCTCATCCACTGCGGCGCGGTTCTCCAACGCGTTGCCTTGGGCGCCGCCGATCCGGACCGCTTCGCCGTTCAGAAGATCCGCTTGCTCTTCGAGCGCGCCGGCGCGGACATCGGCGTCATGTTCGGCATTTTTCCGCATTGGCGGTCGCCGCCACTTCCTGATTGTCGAGATCGGCCGCGGGTTTGCCGCACGCGGCGAGCAGCGCCAGCGCCGCGAAGCCGGCATATCGCGAATATGAGGTCATGAGCATCTCCCGCCATGTGGATGGACCATGTTCGACATCAAAGCTTGCGACATCGTTATCGCGTTCTTTCGGCCGGGGGTGCCGCAAGCTGGTCCGTTCCGGATCTTGCGCTTTCAGCGTACCGGCCAGAAGGCCAGGATCAGCGGCACGCCGACGATCAGGACGAGCAGGCTGAGCGGTGCGCCCAGCCGCGCATAATCGCCGAACCGGTAGCCGCCCGGCCCCATCACCAGCGTGTTGCACTGGTGTCCGATCGGCGTGAGGAAATCGCAGCCCGCGCCCACCGCGACCGCCATCAGGAACGCATCGGGGCGCATCTGCAGATCCTGTGCGAATGTGGCGGCGATCGGGGCCATCACCAGCACGGTCGCGGCGTTGTTGAGAAAGGGCGTCACCGCCATCGCCGCGACCAGGATCAGCGCGACCGCTCCCCATGGCGGCAGCGTGACGGCGGTCGCGGAGAGCCAGTTGGCGATCAACTCGGTCCCGCCCGTCGTCTGCAAGGCTTCGCTGACCGGGATCAGCGCGCCCAGCATGATGAGGATCGGCCATTCGATATGGGCATAGGCTTCACGCACGGGCAGTGCGCCGGTCAGCATGACGAGCGCCGCGGCACCGAAGAATGCGACCGCGACCGGGACGAGGCCCGTCGCCGTCAGCGCCATTGCCGCCGCGAGGATCGCGATCGGCAGGAAGCGTTGCCGCGCACTCCCCAGGCGCAGCGGCCGCTCGGCGAGCGGCAGGCAGCCGAGCGTGCGGAGCTGTTCGGGCAGCGTGTCGAGCGCACCCTGCAACACGATGACGTCGCCGGCGCGCAGCATCGTATTGCCGAGCCCGCGCACCAGCCGGTCGCCCGAACGCGAGATGGCGAGCAGATTGACGCCATAGTGGTCATGGAGCGCGACCTTCTCCGCCGCGCGACCGATCAGCACCGAATCGGCGGTCACCACCGCCTCGATCACACCGACATCCGCCGCGGCGGTTTCGGTCACGAGGGCGCGATCCTGTCCGGCCAGAGCCAGGCCATTCGCTGCGATCGCGCGTTCCAGCGCGTCGGGCTCGCCCTTCATCACCAGCGTGTCGCCGTCCTTCAACACGATCCGGCCCGACGGCGCCTCGCGCTTGCCGTCGCCGCGTAACAGGCCGGTCAGCTCCACATCGCCGAGATCATGTCTGAATGCAGCCACGGTCCGGCCCGCGAGGGGCGAACCTTCGACAATGGTCGCCTCGGTCGTATAATCCTGGATATCGAGCGCTTCGCCCATGGTCGGCGCCGCGCGCCGGTCGCGCGGCAGCATGCGATAGCCGAAGCGCAGGAATATGATGCCGACCAGCGCGAGGCCGAGACCCACCGGCGTATAATCGAACATCGCGAACGGCTCGCCGGTCATCTCTTCACGGACACGCGACACGATGATGTTGGGCGATGTGCCGACCAGCGTGATCAGGCCGCCGAGCAGCGATCCGAACGCCATCGGCATCAGGAAGACCGACGGCGACACGTCGGACCGTTTCGCCAGGCGAAAGGCAGAGGGCATCAGGATCGCGAGCGCACCGATATTCTTGACCAATGCGGAGAGAAAGGTGACCGACGAGACCAGGATGGTCAGCTGCCAGCGCACGCGGGTGATGCCGGCGGTCAGCCGGATGAGCGTCCGTTCGATGATCCCCGACCGGGCGACCGCGGCGCTGACGACAAGCGCGCTCGCGACGATGATGACGATATCGTCGCTAAAGCCCGAAAAGGCCTGCTTCGCGGGGACCGTGCCCGCCGCGATCGAGGCGAGCAGCGCAAGGATCGCGACGAGATCATAGCGAAGGCGTCCCCAGATGAAGAGCAGCATCATGCCCGCGAGGATTGCGAATGCGAGCATCTGGGGTTGGGTCATCGCGGCTCCGGACGGGCAAGCGCGACCGGACGGCCCCGCCCGAAGCTAAACGCCCCGGGCGGGAAATTGGTCCCGATAAAAGCGGGTTAGTCCAGGATCAGTTCCGCCATGGCGTCGACGATGGCATCGGCATCGAGGCGATAGGTGCGGTACAGATCGGGCAGGTCGCCGGTCTGGCCGAACCGGTCGAGGCCGAGCGGGCTGACCCGGTGGCCGCGTACGCCGCCGAGCCAGGCGAGCGATGTCGGGCTGCCGTCGATCACCGTCACCAGCGATGCGTCGCGCGCCAGACGGCCGAGAAGCGCATCGGCGTGCGATGCGCCGGCCTTGCCCTTCGTCCAGCGATTGGCACGCTGCGCGGACCAGCCGCGCTGCAGCAGGTCCGGCGAGGTGACGTTGAGCAGGCCGATGCCCGGCAGATCCTCGCTGAGCTGTTCCCAGGCGGCAAGCGCCTCCGGCATGATCGCGCCCGTCGCGATGATCGCGTGTGCCGCGCCTTCGCCGGGCTCCTTCAGCCAGTATCCGCCATTCAATGCGTCGTCGCGCCAGCCCGTGCCGGTGCGCTCCACCTGATCGAGGGTGCGCGTGGTCAGGCGCAGATAGACCGAGCCGCCGCCGTCGGCCTGCATATGGTCGAACGCCCATTCCATCATCGCGGCGAGCTCGTCGGCATAAGCGGGCTCGAAATAGGTGAGGCCCGGCTGGCCGATGCCGATCAGCGGCGTGTTGATCGACTGGTGTGCGCCGCCCTCCGGCCCGAGCGTCAGGCCCGACGGGGTGGCGACGAGCAGGAAGCGCGCATCCTGGTAACAGCCATAGTTGAGCACATCGAGGCCGCGCGAGATGAAGGGATCATAGACCGTGCCGATCGGCAGCAGCCGCGTGCCGAACAGCGGCGCGGCCAGGCCGAGCGCGGCGAGCGTCAGGAACAGATTCTGCTCGGCGATGCCCAGTTCGACATGCTGGCCGGCGCCATGGCCGATCCATTTCTGCGCCGAAGGGATACGCGCGAGCTGGAAGACATCCTTCAGCTCCTGCCGGCGGAACAGCCCACGCTGGTTCACCCAGGCGCCGAGATTGGTGGAAACCGTGACGTCGGGTGAGGTCGTGACGATATGGTCGGCGATCGGATGGCCCGATTTGGACAGGTCGAGCAGGATGCGTCCGAACGCCGCCTGCGTCGATTGCTCGGCGCCCTCGGGCACCGGGATCGCGGGCACGGGAACCGCGGGCGCGGCCTCCGCCCGGTTCGCCGCGCCCAGCGGCGACGCATCGACAAACGCCTTGAGTTCGGCGGCGGCATTGTCGCCAAGCCCGGCATAGGGCGCCCATTCGTCGCCCTCGGCGATGCCCAGGCCCTGGCGCAGCGCCTCGACCTGATTCGGGTTCATCAGCCCGGCATGATTGTCCTTGTGGCCGGCGAAAGGCAGGCCATAGCCTTTGACGGTATAGGCGATGAACACCGTCGGCCGGTCGTCCTGCGCGCGGTCGAACGCCTCGGCCAGCGATTCGGCGCAATGGCCGCCCAGATTGGTCATGAGCTGCGACAGCGCCGCATCATCATAGCTGGCGATCAGCGCCGCCACCTTGGGATCGGCGCCGATGTCGCGCATCAGCCGTTCGCGCCAGGCGCCGCCGCCCTGATAGGTGAGTGCCGCATATTCGGCATTGGGGCAGGTATCGATCCATTGCTCGATCGCCTTGCCGCCGGGCCGCGCGAACGCCGCCTTTTGCAGCTTGCCGTGCTTCAGCGTGACGACGCGCCAGCCGCAGGTTTCGAAGATATCGTCGAAGCGGCGGAACATGCGGTCCGCTGTCGTCGCGTCGAGCGACTGACGATTATAGTCGATGATCCACCAGCAATTGCGGATGTCGTGCTTGTAACCCTCGATCAGGCATTCGTAGATATTGCCTTCGTCGAGTTCGGCATCGCCCATCAGCGCGATCATGCGGCCCGCCTTTTCGGGGGCGAGGCGGCCATGCGCGATCAGATAATCCTGCACCAGGCTGGCAAAGGCGGTGATGCCGACGCCGAGGCCCACCGATCCGGTCGAGAAATCGACGGGAATCCTGTCCTTGGTGCGGCTGGGATAGCTTTGCGCGCCGCCAAGCCCGCGAAAGCGCTGAAGCTGATCAAGGCTCTGGTTGCCCAGCATATAATGGATGGCGTGGAGCAGCGGACCGGCATGCGGCTTCACCGCGACCTTGTCGTTGGGGCCGAGCGCGTGGAAATAGAGCGTCGACATGATCGTCGACATCGATGCGCAGCTCGCCTGGTGCCCGCCGACCTTCAGCCCGTCGCGGCTGTCGCGCAGATGATTGGCATTGTGGATCGTCCAGGCCGATAGCCAGCGCAGCCGCGCGTCGATCCATTCGAGATAGGTGACCCGCCGTGCCCGTTCGGCACGCGCTGCGGAGCTTTCGATACGGGTCTTCGAAGGGGCCATGGTCGGGTTCCGTAAAAAGGACGCTAAACCTGTCCTAATCCGTGGAACTCGAATGCATCAACTTGAATCGTCATTTCGAGTGGTGAGGCGTGTGCGCAAGTTTTGGATACTCCATTCTTTCTTGTCATTCCCGCGAAAGCAGGAATCCAGCTTTTCCGGGAAATATCAGAACAAAGAAGAAGCTGGATCCCCGCCTTCGCGGGGATGACACAGTGGATCAATCCAGTGCTTCCGCCATCTCGGCCAGTTCCAGCCAGCGCATCTCGGCCGCATCGCGTTCCGCGCGCGCATCGTCGATCGCCTTGGTCAGTGCGGCGAAGCGCTTGGGATCGCGCGTGTAGAGATCGGCATCCGCCAGCGCCGCTTCGTCGCGCGCGATCGCGGCTTCGATCTCCTCGATCCGGCCGGGCAGCAAGTCCAGGTCACGCTGGTCCTTGTAGCTGAGCTTGGTCTTCGCCCTGGCCGGCGGCGGTGGGGGTGGGGGCGCTGCCTTCGCCGCGCTCCGCGCAGGCTGAAGCCGCGCCTTGCGCTGGCGTTCCCAATCCTCGTAACCGCCAGCGACGATATCGACATGGCCCGATCCGTCGAGACCGAGCGTCACTGTGACGGTGCGGTCGAGAAAGTCGCGATCATGGCTGACGATCAGCACCGTGCCTTCATAATCGGCGATCACTTCCTGCAGCAGGTCGAGTGTTTCCAGGTCGAGATCGTTGGTCGGTTCGTCGAGCACCAGCAGGTTGCTGCGCCGCGCGAACTCGCGCGCGAGCAGCAGGCGCGAGCGTTCGCCGCCGGAGAGCGATCCGACCTTGGCGTCGGCCAAGCCAGGCTCGAACAGGAATTCCTTGAGATAGCCGATGATGTGCTTCTTGGCGCCGAGCACCTCGATCCAGTCGCCGCCGTCGGCCAGCACGTCGCGTACCGTCTTGTCGGGCGCCATCAGGCTGCGCTGCTGGTCGATGATCACGCCGTCGAGTGTCTTGGCGAGCTTGACGCTGCCTTCGTCGGGTTCGATCTCGCCGGTGAGCAATTTGAGCAAGGTGGTCTTGCCCGCGCCGTTGCTGCCGACGATGCCGATCCGGTCGCCGCGCTGGATGCGGAAGGAGAAGTCCTTGATCACTGCGCGCTCGCCGAAGCGCTTGGTGACGCCGACCGCGTCGATCACCGTCTTGGTGCGGACGTCGTCGGTGCCGATCGACAAGGCGGCAGTGCCGGCCGGGCCGAGCATCGCGGCGCGCGTGGCCCGCATCTCCTTCAGCTTGGCGAGCCGCCCCTGGTTGCGCCGCCGCCGGCCGGTGACGCCGCGCTGGAGCCAATGTTCCTCCAGCTTCAGCTTGGCGTCGAGCCGTTGGGCGTTGCGGGCTTCCTCTTCATAGACTTTCTCGGTCCAGGCATCGAAGCCGCCGAAACCGATCTCGTGCCGGCGCAGCGTGCCGCGATCGAGCCACAGGCTCTGCCGGGTCAGCCGGGTCAGGAAGGTCCGATCGTGCGAGATCGCGATAAAGGCGCCGCGATAGCGCCCCAGCCAATCCTCCAGCCAGTCGATCGCGGCGATGTCGAGATGGTTGGTCGGCTCGTCGAGCAGCAATATGTCGGGGTCGAAGGCCAGCGCGCGTGCGATCGCGGCGCGGCGGCGCTCGCCGCCCGACGCGGTGTCGGCGGGGCGACCGAGATCGATGCCGAGCTGGTCGGCGATCGCGGCGACGTCATGCGCTTCCGGTGGCATGTCACCCGACACCGCATAGTCCATCAGCGTCTTGTGTCCGGCCATGGCCGGTTCCTGTTCGAGCAGCACGACCTTGGTGCCCGGCACGATCGTCCGGCGTCCCTCGTCCGAATCGATCGCGCCGGCGATCAGCTTGAGCAGGGTCGTCTTGCCCGCGCCATTGCGCCCGATCAGGGCCAGGCGGTCGCGCGGGCCGACGAACAGGTCGAGATGGCGGAACAGCCATCCCGAACCCTGGATCAGGCCAAGATCTTCATAGGCAAGGACAGGGGCTGACATGGAATGCTCTGGAAACCTTGGAATCGAGGTGTGAAATCGCGGTTCGATGAACCGGCTATTCATGGCCTATTCAACGCTTTCTCCCTATGCCACAAGCCCATGAACGCAATGACTCGTCTTCTTCTATCGCTTGGACTCGCGCTTTCGACGGCGCTTCCGCACGTCGCCGCGCAGGCTCAGTCGCGTCGTGGCGATCAGGATTCGGCCTATGATGCGAGCCGCAAGGGGCAGGTGATGCCGCTGCATCGCATCGAGGCGATGGTGGTGCCCCGCTATGAGGCGAGCGGTGCGGCATATCTGCGCGCAAGCCCGGAATTCGACGAGGAGCGGGCGATCTATCGCCTCAAATTCCAGCGCGACTATAAGGTCTTCTGGGTCGAGGTCGATGCACGTAACGGTCGCGAAGTCGGCCGCTCGGGGCGTTAGGCTGCCAGGATCAGGCTCTAGGCCTTCGACAAGGTCCGCGTCCCCGGTGTAGGGTTGCGGTGAACACCCGTTTCAAAAAGGGGAAAAGATGCGCGTTTTGATCGTTGAGGACGAGCCGAGCCTCGGCCAGCAGCTCCGCAGCACGCTCGAGGGCGCCGGCTATGCGGTGGATCTCGCGACCGATGGCGAAGACGGCCATTTCCTCGGCTCGACCGAGAGCTATGACGCAGTGGTGCTCGATCTCGGCCTGCCCGAGATCGACGGCCTGACCGTGCTCGATCGCTGGCGCCGCGAGGGCAAGGTGATGCCGGTGCTGGTGCTGACCGCGCGCGACAGCTGGTCCGACAAGGTCGCCGGGCTCGACGCCGGCGCCGACGATTATCTCGCCAAGCCGTTCCAGTCGGAAGAACTGATCGCCCGGCTGCGCGCGCTGATCCGCCGCGCGTCGGGCAATGCCTCGTCGGAACTGGTGGCGGGCGATGTCCGGCTGGATACGCGGTCGGGCAAGGTCACGCTCGCCGGATCGCCGGTGAAGCTGACCGCGCAGGAATACAAGCTGCTGAGCTATCTGCTCCACCACAAGGGCAAGGTCGTCAGCCGCACCGAACTGATCGAGCATATCTACGATCAGGATTTCGATCGCGATTCGAATACGATCGAGGTGTTCGTGACGCGGATCCGCAAGAAACTGGGCCCCGATGTGATCACCACGATTCGTGGCCTGGGCTACAGCCTCGAGGATCCGGAGGCGTGATCACGCGCTCATGCTGACGGCAATTCATGCCGGCGCCGATGTCTGAAGCCGAAGCCGCCCCCTCGTCCGCCAAGCTGCCGAAGCAGCGCAACACGGGTTCGCTCAGCCGGCGCATGATCGGCGTTGCGGCGCTGTGGATCCTGCTGTTGCTGGTGGGCGGCGGCCTTGCGCTCGATCGCGTGCTGACCACTGCGATCACGCGCAATTTCGATGCGGGCATGGAATATGTGCTCAACTCGATGATCGCATCGGCCGAGATCGGGCCGGTCGGCGAAGTCCGCTTCAGCCGCCCGCTGGCCGATCAGCGTTTCCTCGAGCCCAATTCGGGGCTTTACTGGCAAGTCAGCGGCAAGGGCATCGAACCTTTCCCCTCGCGCTCATTATGGGACCGGCGCTTGCGCACGGGCGCGGCGCATCGCGATTCGGCGATCCACACCTATGACAGCAACGAATTCTCGGATCAGAAGCTGCGCGTGATGGAGCGCGACATCCAGTTGCCCGATTCGCCGATGATCTGGCGCTTCCAGATCGCGCAGAGCCGCGACGGACTCGACGACCAGATCCAGACATTGCGGCGCACATTGGTGCGCAGCTTCGCCTTGCTCGGCCTCGGCCTGATCGTCATGGCCGCGCTGCAGACATTTTACGGCCTGTGGCCGCTCAAGAAACTGCGCGAGGCGATCGGTGCGATGCGTGCGGGACGGACGAATCGCGTCGAGGAAGCGATGCCCGACGAGGTGCAGCCGCTGATCCAGGAATTGAACGCCCTGCTGGCGCACAATGAGAAACAGGCCGAGGAAGCGCGCGAGCATGCCGGCAATCTGGCCCACGCGCTCAAGACCCCGCTGACCGTGATCATGAATGCGGCGACCGCCCATGCCGCCGACCTGCCCGAGACCGTGATCCGCGAAGCATCGACCATGCGTCGCCAGGTCGATCACCATCTCGCCCGCGCCCGCGCCGTCGGCCGGCGTGGCCACGCCCATAGCCGCGCGGTGGTGTGGCAGAGCCTGGAAGCGGTGGAGCGCGCGGTAGGGCGGCTCTATGCCCATGTCCGCTTCGATATGGACGGACCGCGCGACCTGGCGGTTCATGCCGAGCGGCAGGATCTGGACGAGATGCTCGGCAATCTGATCGAGAATGCCGCCAAATATGGTGGCGGCAGCGTGTTCGTCACCGTGCAGCGCAGCGGCGACTATGTCGAATGCCTGGTTGAGGATGACGGCCCGGGCATCCCCGAGGGCGAGCGCCAGCGCATCTTCGATCGCGGCGTCCGGCTGGACACGGGCAAACCCGGCACCGGCCTCGGCCTCGCCATCGTGCGCGACGTGGCGGAGATCTATGGCGGCGCGGTCCTGCTTGAGGAAAGCGAGGATCTGGGCGGATTGATGGTGCGGTTGAGGCTGCCCGCCGCCCCCTGATTCCCGATTTAAAGCATCGCGCGGAAAAGTGGGGACCGGTTTTCCGCATCAAGCGATACGACAGCAAAGACCTACAGCAGGCTGCGCGATTCACACTTCGCGCAGCCTGCTGTAGAACTGCAATTCGCTCTATTCGCGCGACAGATCCTGGCGTGAGAACAGGATGATCGATGCGGCCAGCATGACGGCGGCCCAGAGCAGCAGCATCGCCGCGCCCGCGATCGCATCGACATATGCGCCGCCCTGCGCCCAGCCGCGCGCGAGATCGCCGGCATGCACGGGCAGCAGGATCGCGCGATTGATCCCGGCGGGGGGCTGGGCGAATGCGAGCAGCAGCGATTGGCCGAGCGAGAACAGAAAGGCCGGCATCGCACCGCCGAGCAGCGACCGCGTCGCCACCGCGCCCGCCATTGCGATCGCGCCGAGCGCGGCGAGTTCGGCCAGCGATGCGGCCCAGGTCGCGGCCAGCGCGGTCCAGCCCGGCCCATCGGTGACCACCCAGGCGACCGGCGCGCCCTTTGCGATGCTGCCGGCCAGTGCCGAGAAGAATTCGACACCGACGATCGCGGCCAGGCTTGCCGCCGCGCATATGAGATAGACGCTATATTTGGCGAGGATCAGGTTCGATCGCGCATTGCGCGGGGCGATCAGCCGCCAACTTTCCCAGCGATAGTCATTGGCGACCAGCGCTGCCGCGCCGATCGCGTAGAAAAGCTGCGCGATCGCGTTGCCGCCGGCCCCGAGCGAACGGATTGCGAGCCGGATCGGCTCGATCGTGGTCGGGACCGCGGATGTCTCGATCCTCACCGCAAGCTCGAGGCCCAGTCCGAAGATCAGGATGAACAGCGGCACGATCGCATAGGCCCAGAAAAGTGCGCGGGGATTGCGGATGGTCCGATACGCCTCGCCCGAAATGGCCTGGTGCAGCATCACTGGCCGGTCCTTTCGAAGAACAGGCTTTCGAGATCGCTCCGCACCCAGCGTGCTTCGCTGATCGCGACGCCCGCTTCGACCAGCGCGGCGATAAGGCCGGGCGCCGCCGAACGCGCGATCGGAACCAACAGCGCCTCGCCGTCCTGTCGGGCCCCTTGCCCGGCAATGGCGAGCGCCCGCTCCATTGGGACCGCGGAGATCCTCAATATCTCGTCCGACCCCAGCAATTCGCCGATCGGCCCGCTCGTCACCAGCCGGCCATGGTCGAGGATCGCGACATGGTCGCAGATCCGCTGCACCTCATCGAGCAGATGGCTGGACAGCAGCACGGTTGCGCCGTCGCGATCGGCGATATCGCGGACCAGCCGCCGGATATCCTGAATACCCGCCGGATCCATGCCGTTGGTGGGTTCGTCCAGGATCACCAACTCGGGCCCGCCGATCAGTGCGCAGGCGATGCCTAGCCGCTGTTTCATGCCCAGGGAGAAGCCGTCGACGCGGCGATGCGCCGCCTCGGCCAGTCCCACGCGTTCGAGCAGCGCTTCGGCATCGGGCGCGCCGATGCCCGCCGTCAATGCGACGCTGTGAAGCGTCTGCATGGCGTTCAGATAGGGGTGGAAGCGTGGTGCCTCAATGAAGCCGCCAACGCGGCGCAGCGTTTTTGCATCGACCGG
This sequence comes from Sphingobium sp. FW305-3-2-15-F-TSA7, assembly GCF_058787155.1. NCBI lineage: Bacteria > Pseudomonadati > Pseudomonadota > Alphaproteobacteria > Sphingomonadales > Sphingobiaceae > Sphingobium > Sphingobium sp. FW305-3-2-15-F-TSA7. Next base: position 73,822 of record NZ_JBYSZM010000024.1, read on the forward strand.
CGCACCGAACAGCAGGATTTCGCCCGCGCTCGGCCGCACCAGATCGAGTGCGATTCGCAGCAATGTCGATTTGCCCGCGCCATTGGGGCCGAGCAGGCCGAAGACCCCGCCTCTGGGTATCCGAAGGTCGAGACCGGCAAGCGCGGACACCGCACCATAATGTTTGGCGACCGACCGCGCTTCGATGACCGCGTCGGTCATGGCGGATCAGCCGGCCTGCATGCCCTGATGGTGGCGGATCACTTCGTCGATGATGAAGCGCAGGAACTTCTCGGTGAAGTCGGGATCGAGATTCGCCTGCTGCGCAAGCGCGCGCAGCCGGGTGATCTGGCGTTCCTCGCGACCGGGATCCGCCGGGGGCAGGCCGGTCTGCGCCTTGTATTCGCCCACCGCCTGCGTGATCTTGAAGCGCTCCGCCAGCATGAAGACGAGTGCTGCGTCGATATTGTCGATGCTTTCGCGATAGCGCGTCAGCCGGTCGTCGGTCATGGGGCCTCCCTGTCCGCTCGGCTTTTCGGGGGAGCCGTCGGCGAAAGCAAGGCCATATTGCTTGCATATCGCAGCGCTCCGCGCCACATCGCGCCGCATGTCTGCAACCATCCACCGTCTCGCGCCCAACGGCCGCGTTCCTTCGCTCGAGCCGATGATGGCGCTGGTCGCCGGCGACCTCAATCAGGTCAACAGCGTGATCCTGGCGCGGATGCAGTCGGATATCCCGCTGATCCCCGAACTGGCCGGTCATCTGATCGCCGGCGGCGGCAAGCGGATGCGCCCGATGCTGACGCTCGCCTGCGCGCGGATGCTCGATTATGCGGGCACGCGGCAGCACAAGCTGGCGGCCTGTGTCGAGTTCATCCACACCGCCACCTTGCTCCATGACGATGTCGTCGACGGATCGGACCTGCGTCGCGGCCGGCGCACCGCCAACATGATCTGGGGCAATCCCGCGAGCGTACTGGTCGGCGATTTCCTGTTCAGCCGGTCGTTCGAGCTGATGGTGGAGGATGGCAGCCTCAAGGTGCTGCGCATCCTGTCCAACGCCTCCGCGGTGATCGCAGAAGGCGAAGTGAACCAGCTCACCGCGCAACGCCAGGTGGAGACGCGCGAGGATCGTTATCTCGAGATCATCGGCGCCAAGACCGCCGCGCTGTTCGCTGCCGCCTGCCGGATCGCGGCGGTCGTCGCCGAGCGCAGCGAAGCTGAGGAAGAGGCGCTCGACGCCTATGGCCGCAATCTCGGCATCGCGTTCCAGCTGGTCGACGACGCCATCGACTATTCCTCGGACGAGGAGACGATGGGCAAGGGTGTCGGTGACGATTTCCGCGACGGCAAGGTGACCTTGCCGGTGATCCTCGCGCATGCGCGCGGCGGTGAGGAAGATCGGAAATTCTGGCGCGATGCGATGCACGGCCATCGCATCAGCGATGCCGATCTGGCGCATGCAACCGCGCTTCTGGACAGCACCGGTGCGATCGCCGACACGCTCCAGCGGGCGCGCCATTACGGGCAGCGCGCGATCGATGCGCTCGGCCTCTTCCCGGCGAGTCAGGCCAAGGCCGCGCTGGTCGAGGCGGTCGAGTTCGCGATCGCGCGGGCCTATTGAGGCCGGGCCGATGATGCGCGGCACGGCGGCGGCGGCAAGCCCCGACGCCTATGTCTCCGCGCTGACCGGCTGGCAGCATATGCGCGTCGAGATGCTGCGCGCCGCGGTGAATGCGGGCGCCGCGTTCGACGAAATCATCAAATGGGGCAATCTGGTGTTCGTTTCGAACGGCCTGTGCATGCTGATCCGTGCCGAGGATCATCGCGTGCTGCTCGGCTTCTGGCGCGGCAAGCGGCTGACCCAGCTCGATTCGCGGATCAGGCCGAGCGGCAAATATGAGCTCGGCAATCTGGTGATGACGCAGGAGACCGAGGTCGATCCGGCCCAGATTACGCGGCTTGCGGCCGCCGCTGCGGCGCTCAATGCGGAATTGGGCGATCCCACCAGGCCGACACAGGCGCTCTGAACCGCGCCGCCATGACCGATCTTCCGATCCACGCCGTCCTGCCCGCACTGCTTGCGGCTTTGCGCGATGCGCCCAATTCGGTGCTGGTCGCGCCGCCGGGCGCGGGCAAGACCACCGCGGTGGCGCCGGCTCTGCTCGCCGAACCCTGGTGCACCGGCCAGATCCTGCTGCTTTCGCCCCGCCGCCTGGCTGCGCGCGCCGCCGCCGAGCGGATGGCGCAGCTTGCCGGCGAATCGGTGGGGGGCACGATCGGCTATGCGACGCGCATGGACAGCCGCCAGTCGGCGGCGACACGCGTCCTGGTGCTGACCGAAGGCATTTTCCGCAATCGCATCCAGGCCGATCCCGAATTGCCTGGTGTCTCGGCCGTGCTGTTCGACGAGGTTCACGAACGCAGCCTCGACAGCGATTTCGGCCTGGCGCTTGCGCGCGACGCGCAGGGCGGCCTTCGGCCCGATTTGCGCCTGGTTGCCATGTCGGCGACGCTCGACGGGGCACGTTTCGCGGCCTTGCTCGGCGATGCGCCTGTGATCGAGAGCGAGGGGCGCAGCTATCCCTTGACCCTGCGCCATATTGGCCGCCGTGCCGAGGCGCGGATCGAGGACGAAATGGCGGCTGCGATCCGGCGCGCTCTGGCAGAGGAGCAGGGCGGGGTGCTTGCGTTCCTGCCCGGGGTTGCAGAGATCGAGCGGACCGCGGAGCGGTTGACCGGATTGCCGGCGGATGTCGATCTCCACCGGCTGCACGGCACGCTCGACCCCGGCGCGCAGCGCGTGGCGATCGCGGCCGGGCCGGTGGGGCGGCGCAAGCTGGTGCTTGCCACCAGAATCGCCGAGACCAGCCTGACGCTCGATGGTGTTCGTGTCGTCGTCGATTCGGGGCTCGCCCGTCGCCCGCGTTACGATCGCGCGGCGGGCATGACCCGGCTCGTCACCGAACGCGCCAGCCAGGCATCGGTGACGCAGCGCGCCGGCCGCGCCGCGCGACAGGGGCCGGGCGTCGCGATCCGCTTGTGGGAGGAGGCTGCGACCGCCGGACTGCCACGGTTCGATCCGCCCGAGATACTGGAAGCCGACCTGTCGCCGTTGATGCTCGATTGCGCGCTATGGGGCGTGAGCGATCCGCGCAGCCTGGCCTGGCTCGATCCACCACCCGATGCCGCGATCTCCGAAGCGCGCAGACGGCTGGAGACGCTGGGGGCAATCGACGGCGACGGTCGCCCGACGCGCCATGGCGCGGCGCTTGCCAAGCTGCCCATGCCGCCGCGCCTTGCCCATATGCTGGTCGAGGCGGGTGCACGCGGTTGGGGACGGCTCGCCGCGCAGATCGCGGTGCTTTTGTCCGAACGTGGGCTCGGCGGGCAGGATGCGGATCTCGAATTGCGGCTGCGGCGCTGGCGGAACGAGCGCGGGCAGCGCGCCGAATCGGGGCGGCGACTGGCCGAACGATGGGCGAAACTCGTCGGCGGCGGCGCAAATGGGGGCGGAGGTGACGGAGAAATCGGTGCCTGTGTCGCGCTTGCCTTTCCCGATCGGCTGTCGAGGCGGCGCGGCAATGACGGTGCCGACTGGATCTCGGTCGGCGGTCGCGGTTTCCGGCTCGATCCGGCATCGCCGCTCGCGCGTGAGGACTGGCTTGCCGTGGCCGAGATCCAGGGCGTTGCGCAGGGCGCACGTATCCTGTCCGCCGCGGCGATCGATTTCGCGACGATCGAGGCGCTGTTCGGCGATCGCATCGAAAGCGGCGCGCATGTGAGCTTCGATCCGGCGACGGGGGGCGTACGGGCGCTGCAGGGGCGCTGGCTGGGCGCGATCCAGCTCGCCAAGGGGCAGGACGCCAAGGCCGATCCACAGGCGATCGCCGCGGCACTGGTCGAGGGTGTCCGCCTGCACGGCATCGATCTGCTGCCGTGGAGCGAGAATGCCCGGTCATTGCGCCGCCGCGCCGGGTTTGCCCGCCGCTTCGCGCCCGAATTGCCCGACCTGTCGGATGAAGCGCTGACGGTGACGCTCGATCAATGGCTGCCATCGCTGGCTGCCGGCAAGCGCCGCCTGTCTGAGATCGACGGTGCGGCGCTGTCGGGCACGCTTGACGCACTGCTTGGCTGGGACGGCCGCAAGCGTGTCGATTCGCTCGCCCCCGCCGAGTTCGCGACTCCGGCCGGCAGCCATCATGCGATCGATTACGAAGCCGAGGCCGGCCCGACCGTGACCGTCCGGGTCCAGGCGCTGTTCGGCCTTGCGACCCACCCCATGGCCGCGGGTGTGCCGCTGGTGCTCAGCCTCACGTCCCCCGCCGGCCGGCCGATCCAGACGACGCGCGACTTGCCGGGTTTCTGGGCGGGAAGCTGGCATGCGGTCGCCAAGGAGATGCGTGGCCGCTATCCCCGGCATCCCTGGCCCGAGGATCCCGCCGCCGCCAATGCGACGCTCAGGACCAAGAAGGCGGACGCGCGGCGTTGAAGCCGCGCCGTGCCCTGTGTATGGGGCTGGGCAAGGACAAGAGGGCAGACAGATGGCCGCACGGATTTACCAGCTTCCCAAGAACGCGATGCAGTCGGGCAAGGCACGCACGCAAAGCTGGGTGCTCGAGTTCGAGCCCGCCGAGCGCAAGCGGCCCGATCCGCTGATGGGCTGGGCCGGTTCGGGCGACACGCGCGAACAGGTGAAGCTGACCTTCCCGAGCGCGGAAGCCGCCAAGGCCTATGCCGATCGCGAGGGCATCGCCTGCCACGTCGTTCCTGCGCCGGGGCGGACTCTCAAGCTTCAGGCTTATGCGGACAATTTCCGGTAACGGGTTCGGTTGGTAGCGCCCTTCGGGTGTCATTCCCGCGAAAGCGGGAATCCAGCTTCTTCTTCTTTTTCCTGATGCTTCACGGAATAGCTGGATCCCCACTTTCGCGGGGATGACACGGTTGGCTGTGTCGCACGAGATTGACGCTTGTTTCGACCTGAGTTTTCAGGCTTCGCTGGAGTGATGGATCGGTTCAGCTCCCCAAAAGCCCCGGCCCAAGCAGGGTCAGCATCCTCACATCCATCATGCATCCCTCGGCGCGCTTCCCGGCGATGAAGTCGGCGATCTTCGACAGTTCCACCCGATGGACGGTGATGTTCTCGCCCTCGACGCCGCCGCCGTCGCCGACCTTTTCCAGACCGTGCGCACGCACCAGCGTGAAGGTTTCGGAAACCATGCCGGGCGACGAGGCGAAGCGGCCGACCGTTTCGATCCGTGCGGCGCGATAGCCGGTCTCTTCCTCCAGTTCGCGCCCGGCGGCGATCTCGATCGCTTCGCCCTCGGTCTCGTCGCCAACCAATCCGGCGGGCAGTTCGAGGCAATTGGCGGTGAGCGGCACGCGATATTGCTCGACCAGCAGGACATGACCGTCGTCGATGGCCAGGATCACCGCCGCTTCGATGCCGCGGACGCGAGAGACGAATTCCCACTTGCCCTGCGTCTTGACCGCGATGAAGCGGCCTTCCCATCTGGTCTCGATCGGTTCGTTCACAATTCTATCAGCCTGTCCGGGATTTCATTGGGATCGGTCGCATCCTTGGGGAAATGGGCGGCGAGGATCGCACCCACTTGCCGCACGGCCGCCGCCATGCCTTGGCCCGGGCGCCCGGCGCGGACTTCGTCGATCAATGCCGCCATCGCTTCGCCCCAGGCCTCCGACGGCACCGCGCGGTGCACCGCTTCGTCGGCGACGATCTCCGCCATATGCTCGCCCATGGACAGGTAGATCAGCACGCCCGTCTTCTTGGCGGTCCGGCTTTCTGCGCCGACCTTGAAATATTGGATCGCGCGGGCGTGGACGCGGCGAGCCTTGGTCCTGCGCGGGGTCAGCGCCAGCCGCAGCGGCATCCAGGCGAGGATGTAGCGGACCGCGAGGAATTTCACGGTAAGCACCGCGAAGACGATGGGCAGTATTTCACCGAGCGTGAATTCATGTTCCCAGCCATTCGCCATCCAGCTGAGGATGGCGATGATCTTCTCGGGAAAGATCGCGAGCAGCGCGAGCGCCAGGAACATGACGCCGATCGCCCAATGCAGCCCGGCATCGTGATATTTGTCCGACAGGTCGGTGACGATGGTCACGATCTCGCCATCGGTGCCGCGTTCGGCCTCGGATACGGCATTGCTGACCAGCGCATGGTCGGCTTCGCTCAGTCGGTTCACCTTGGCCATCACCAGCTCCCCGATGCGCCGCCGCCGCCGAACGACCCGCCGCCGCCCGAAAAGCCGCCGCCTCCGCTGTCCCATGACGAGCTGCTACTGCTGCTGCTGCTCCAGGAATCGCTGCTGGAGGATGACCCCCATCCGCCGGAGGGGCCCCAGATCACGACCGGCCCACGCCCGCCGCGATAGCGGCGACCCCGCAGGCCGCTGTACAATGTCGGCAATACGGTCATTGCGATCACGATCAGCCAGAAGAGCAGGATCAACGGGGATCCGCCGCCCTGGCTGCGCGTCTGTTTGTTTGCGGCCAGCAATTGCTGCTGGCGGGCCGCGGCTTCCTCGGGTGGCAGGCCGATCTGCGTCATGACCGCATCGGCGCCGGCGATGATTCCGCCCGGCATGTCGCCGCCCTTGAAGCGCGGCAGGATCTGCTGGTTGATGATCAGGCTCGACAGCGCGTCGGTCAGGATCGGTTCCAGTCCATAGCCGACCTCGATCGCCACTTTGCGCTCATTGGGTGCAATCAGCAGGATGACGCCGTCATTCTCCTTGGTGCCGATCCCCCAGTGGCGGCCAAGCTGATAGCCATAGTCGCGGACCTCAAAACCCTTGAGATCGGTGATCGTCGCGACGACGAACTGTCGCCCGGTTGCTTTTTCGAGGGCATCGGATTGCGCGCTGATCTGCTGCACCTGATCGGGCGACAGCAGCCCGGCCTGATCGACCACCCGGCCTTCCAGCTTCGGGAAAATATCCGGTGGAACGGTCTGCGCGTGCGCTGCGGGCATCAGCAATACGAACAGGAACGCGAACAGGACGGACAGGCGCATCATGCGGCTTTCTTCCTGACTGGCAACACGATGTGCGGGCGGTTCATCGTGTGTCGATCAGCCCTTGCTGAAATCGACCGGGGGCGGTTCATCGGCGCCGGCCTTGGCTTCGAACGGCACCATCGGCTTGGCGCCGTGGATGATCTTCGCGCCGATCATGTCGGGGAAGGTGCGGATCGTGGTGTTATAGCTCTGTACTGCGCCATTATAGTCGCGGATCGCGATGTTGATCCGGTTCTCGGTGCCTTCGATCTGGCTCATGAAAGTCGTGAAATTGGCCTGGCTCTTGAGCTCGGGATAGGCCTCGACATTGGCGAGCAGGCGGCTGAGCGAACCGCTCAACTGCGTCTGCGCCTGCTGGAACTGCGCGACCTTGGCGGGATCGGTCAGGTCGTCGGCGCTGACCTGGATCGACGTCGCCTTGGAACGCGCCTCGATCACGTCGGTCAGGATTTCCTTTTCGGAGGCCGCGGCCCCCTTCACCACTGCCTGGAGATTGGGAATCAGGTTCGCGCGCCGCTGATAGGCGGCCTGGACATCGGCCCATTTCGCTTTGGCGTTCTCCTGCGCCGTGGGCACGCTGTTGATGCCGCAGCCGGCGAGCGAAACCGCTGCGAGCGGCGCAAGCAGGGCGAAACGAAGGCGATCATTGGTCATGGGAATCCCTCAAGACTGTCCTGCCTACGCAATACAGTGCGGCGCGGCATGCGGCAATCGTCTTGCGTTCGGCCCCATAGTGGGTGAATCTGTGCGGCGAGGCAGACAGGGAGTGACAGATGTTCCAGGAATTCAGGGCGTTCATCGCGCGCGGCAATGTGCTCGACCTCGCCGTGGCGGTCATCATCGGCGCAGCGTTCGGCAAGATCGTCACTTCGCTGACCGAAGATCTGATCATGCCGGTCATCGGCGCGATCTTCGGCAATATCGATTTTTCCTCGATGTTCGTCATCCTCGGCAGCGTGCCAGACGGCTATGCCGGTTCTCTGACCGACTATGCGGCGCTGAAGGCCGCGGGCGTGCCCTTGTTCGGCTACGGCGCCTTCCTGACCCAGGTGATCAATTTCCTGATCGTCGCTTTCGCCATCTTCATGCTGGTCAAGGCCGCGAATCGTTTCCACCAGAAGGCGGAAGAGGCACCGGCAGGGCCGACCGAGGTCGAACTGCTCACCGAAATCCGGGATGCATTGCGCAGCAAATAGGCGCGGATCTTCGGGAATGAATCGAGGCGGGGTGTCGCGATCGCGGCATCCCGCCCTTTCAATTTCGCGCATCCGCACCTATATCGATTGTGCCGGACTTGTCCGGAGATGGCGATGAATGATGTCGTGGAATAGATGCAGCGGACCCGGGGGCAGTACCCGGCGGCTCCACCAAAAACCCGTTTCGGCGGGCTTTTGACGGGGCCGAACCAGGATCGACGTGTGTTCAAAGACGATGTTTTTGCCCGGCCTGAATGCGCCGTAAAACCGTTCAAAACGACAAGTGCCAATGACAACGAGGCGCTCGCGATTGCCGCGTAATCAAGGCCTAACGGCTTAGATTACAAGGCTTGAACGCGGTTCGGTCCGCACCGGGCAACAGAAGCGGAATCCAGCGGCCCCGGGGGGGCCGGGCAACAGAACCCCCCGACCTTTTCCGACAGTCTCCGCCGGCACTCTGCCACGGATATGTTGCACTTTTCCGTTTCGGTTCGTCGCAAATATCGGAACTCTTGGGCATCCCGCGATTTGAGCCTGTTCCGCCGCGCACGTTTGCGCGGCCCCAATGGTACAGGGGTCGGAAATGAAGACAGTTCTCAAATCGGTTGCTCTGGCGAGCCTGGTGGCTCTGGCCGCATGCGGCGGCAAGGGCGACGACGCGCTGGCCGATAATGTCGAGGCGAATGCCGACAATCAGGCGGACGCGCTCGATGCCCTGGCGGACAACGCCACCAATGACGCGACCGAGGATATGCTGGAGAATCAGGCCGATTCGGTGCGCGAGAATGGCGAAGCCGCGGCCGACGCGATCGACGATGCCGACGTCAATGCGGCTCAGCTGAAGACAAGCTAGGCGAAACGGTCCCCCGTTTCAGCTTCGAAGGGCCGGTACCGCTTGCGGTGCCGGCCCTTTCCCGTTTCAGGCCCCTTCCATCTGAGATTTCCATGCAGGCATCCGCGCGACGCGCAGGTCTGCCGAAGGCAAAGAAAAGGGGGCGTTAAGCCCCCTTTTCCTTTTTGTGCCTGTCGCGATGCGATCAGTCGTCGTCGCGCTTCAGGAAAGCGGGCGCGAACTCGGGCTCGGGGCCCTCGTCCTTGCCGCCTTCGCTGCGCTCGCGGCGCGGACCGCGATCGCCGCCGTCACGGCGCGGGCCGCGATCACGGCCGCCGGGACCACCGCGTCCGCGGTCGCCGTCACGGCGGGGGCCGCGGTCGCCACGATCACCGCGATCGCCGCGCGGGCCACGGTCGTCGCGAGCTTCGCGCGGGGGACGGGTGTCCTCCAGCTCTTCGCCGGTTTCCTGGTCGACGACGCGCATCGACAGGCGGACCTTGCCGCGCTGATCGATCTCGAGGACCTTGACCTTCACTTCCTGACCTTCGGACAGGACGTCGGCGACCTTTTCGACGCGCTCATTCTTGATTTCGGAGACGTGGACGAGACCGTCCTTGCCGCCCATGAAGTTCACGAACGCGCCGAAATCGACGAGGTTGACGACCTTGCCGGCATAGACCTTGCCGACTTCGGGCTCTTCGACGATGCCGAGGATCCATTTCCGGGCGGCTTCGATCTGCGACAGGTCGGACGAGCTGATCTTGATCAGGCCCTCGTCGTCGATGTCGACCTTGGCGCCGGTCTCGGCGACGATCTCGCGGATCACCTTGCCGCCGGTGCCGATGACTTCGCGGATCTTCGACTTGTCGATCTGCAGCGTCTCGATGCGCGGTGCGTGCGCGGACAGTTCCTCGCGGGTGTGGTCGAGCGCCTTGGCCATCTCGCCGAGAATGTGGGCGCGGCCCTCACTCGCCTGCGCCAGCGCCTGACGCATGATCTCTTCGGTGATGCCGGCGATCTTGATGTCCATCTGCATCGTCGTGATGCCCTCGGACGTGCCGGCGACCTTGAAGTCCATGTCACCCAGGTGATCCTCGTCGCCCAGAATGTCGCTGATCACCGCGAAATTCTTGCCTTCGAGGATCAGGCCCATGGCGATACCGGAAACCGGGCGCTTCAGCGGCACGCCGGCATCCATCATCGACAGCGAACCGCCGCACACCGTCGCCATCGAGGACGAGCCGTTGGACTCGGTGATGTCGCTGAGAACGCGGATCGTGTAGGGGAACTCGTCCTTGGTGGGCAGCACCGGATGCAGCGCCCGCCATGCCAGCTTGCCGTGTCCGACCTCGCGGCGGCCCGGCGCGCCGAAGCGGCCCACTTCACCGACCGAATAGGGCGGGAAGTTGTAGTGGAGCATGAAATTCTCGTAGCGCAGGCCGGTCAGGCCGTCGATCATCTGCTCGGCGTCCTTGGTGCCGAGCGTGGTCGTGCAGATCGACTGGGTCTCGCCGCGCGTGAACAGCGCCGAGCCGTGCGTGCGCGGCAGGAAGCCGACAATGGCCTCGATCGGACGGATCTGCGTGGTCGTGCGGCCGTCGATGCGCTTGCCGTCCTTCAGGATGGCGGTGCGGACGATTTCGGCTTCCAGCTTCTTGACCAGCTTCAGCGCGGCCATCTGATCCTGCGGCGTTGCGTCGGAGAAAGCCTCCTTCGCCTTGGCGCGGGCCAGATTGAGCGCATCGGAGCGGGCCGACTTGTCGGTCAGCTTGTAGGCGGCGGTGATGTCCTTGCCGATCAGCTTCTTCAGCTTGTCCTTGGCGGCGGACAGATCGGCCTGGGCGGCCATCGGCCAGGGATCCTTGGCGGCCTGTTCGGCCAGCTTGATGATCGCGGCGATGACGGGCTGAATGCCGCGATGCGCGAACATGACGGCGCCGAGCATCTCTTCTTCCGAAAGCTCCTTGGCTTCGGATTCGACCATCATCACGGCATCGTGCGTGCCGGCGACGACGAGGTCGAGGGAACCGGCGGCGACCTGATCGTCGGTCGGGTTCAGGATGTACTCGCCATCGACATAGCCGACGCGGGCAGCCGCGATCGGGCCCATGAAGGGAACGCCGGACAGCGTCAGCGCGGCGGAGGCACCGACCATCGCGAGGATGTCGGGCTCATTCTCGCCGTCATAGCTCAGAACCTGGCAGATGACGTTGATTTCGTTGTAGAAACCCTCGGGGAACAGCGGGCGGATCGGGCGGTCGATGAGGCGGGAAACCAGGGTTTCCTTCTCGGTGGCGCCACGCTCACGCTTGAAGAAGCCGCCCGGGATACGACCCGCGGCCGAATATTTTTCCTGATAGTGGACGGTGAGCGGGAAGAAGTCCTGTCCGTCCTTCACCGAGCGCGCGGCCGTGACGGCGCAGAGCACAACGGTTTCACCCAAGGTCGCGAGCACCGCGCCATTGGCCTGGCGGGCAACGCGGCCCGTTTCGAGCTTGAGGGTTTGTCCGCCCCACTCGATTTCGACTGTTTTCATGTTGAACATTGATTTTCCTTACGTCCGGACCGCCAGATGCGATCCGGTGCATCGTGTGTACGCGCCGGATTTGGCGCGCTTGTGACGGGACGTTTCAGTCTGCCCGTCGGTCAGGCCAGGGCGCCGAATTGCGCCAGGCCGGATATGCGAACGGCCCCGTTACCGGGGCCGTTCCGATTATTTGCGAAGACCCAGCTTCGCGATGATCTCGCTGTAGCGTCCGCTATCCTTCTTCTTCAGATAGTCGAGAAGGCTGCGGCGCTTGTTGACCAGCATCAGCAGGCCGCGACGCGAGTGATTGTCCTTGGCGTGCGTCTTGAAGTGCTCGGTCAGGTTGGTGATGCGCTCGGTGAGGATCGCGACCTGGACCTCGGGGCTGCCGGTATCGCCCGACACGCGGCCATGTTCCTTGATCAGCGCATCCTTGCGCTCTGCGGTAATCGTCATGTCATTTCTTCCTTCGACATCGCTTCACAGGTTGAAGCCGCGCACCACCCGGACTTCATGTCCGGAAACCTCGACCAGCGCGACCGGCGTTTCCGCTTCGGTGGCGAGATGGAGGCCGTGTTGGGCGGCAATCCCGATCAAGACCTGCCCCTGGCGGAGCAGCCTTGCCTGATCGGGGGTGACGGGTAGAGCCGGGATGTCGTCCAGCCCCGCCGTCAGCGGCAAGGTTATGTCTTCAAGTCGGCGGGCCTTAGCGGCTTCGGCCAAATTGTCCAGCGAAATCGCGTGATCCAGCGTGAACGGGCCGGCTTTCACGCGGCGCAGCATCGTGACATGGCCGACGGTGCCGAGCGCCAATGCGATGTCGCGCGCCAGACTGCGGATATAGGTGCCTTTGGAGACGCTGGCGCTCAGCGTGACGGCGGCGATCGGTCCATCGCTCGGCTGGCTACCGACCAGCGTCAATGCATGGATGGTCACATGTCGGGCGGCGAGCACCACATCCTCGCCGGCGCGGGCGAGATCATAAGCGCGCTTGCCGTCGACCTTGAGCGCCGAATAGGCGGGGGGCATCTGCTCGATCGGGCCGGTGAAGTCCGGCAATATCGCTTCAACCGTTGCGCGCGTCGGCATGACCTCGCTTTCGGCGATGGCCTTGCCTTCGCCATCGAGCGTATCGGTCTGCACCCCGAAACCGATCGTGAAATCGTAGATCTTGGATGCGTCGAGCATCCGCCCGGCAAGCTTGGTCGCTTCGCCCAGCGCCACCGGCAGGACACCGGTCGCGAGCGGGTCGAGCGTGCCGCCATGGCCGACCTTCAGCTTGGGGTAGCCGCCTTCGCGTAATGCGCGCTTGACCGCCGAAACGCCTTGCGTCGACCCCAGCCCGAGAGGTTTGTCGAGAATGATCCAGCCATGCATCCGCAGCGCCTAGCTGCAGGCGCGGGAAAAGTCAGCTGTTGCGCTTCGCCTTTTTGGGTGGAGCCTCGGAGCGGGTCAGGCTGTCGAGCTGGCAGCGCCAGCCCTGGGCGATCAGCGCGCCGGTCCGATCGAGCTTGCCGCCGGGCGCGGTCACGAAGCCGACGGCATTGGCGGATTGCAGTCGCGCGCATTTGCCCATGGTGCGGGCATAATACCATTCGCCGGTGATGCTGCGGATATAAAGGCCGCGATCGGCATCGGCCTTGTAGTCCTGGATCCCGTCGCGATTGGCGAAGGGGATCGAGGCTTCCTCGCCGATCGATGGCGGTGTGGTTTCGGCCTGGGCTGGAAATGCGACGAGCAACAGCGGCGCGATGAGCAGGGCTTTCATCTCAGCTTTCCTTTCTCTTCTTGCGGTCGGCTTTCTTCGGCGGCGGGTTCGAGGTGACGAAGGTCTGGATCTGGCAGGTGCGGCCCTCGACGACGATCTGACCGAACCTGTCGAGCGTGCTGGTGCCCTTGGTCACGAAGCCGATGCCGATCGCATAGGGCAGCCCGAAGCATGGGCCGAACAGCGTTGCGTGATACCAGTTGCGTCGCTGGTCCTGGATCCACAGGGCATCGTCGCCATCGGCCTGGAAATCGCGGATGCCGCGATGATCGGCGAAGGGAATCTGCGCCTCCACGCCGATTGCGCGGGGTTTCTGGGGCGCAGCCTGCGCGCCGGTGGCGACCGACGCTGCGGCAAGCGCGGCGAGTGCGAGTCTGAACATTGTCATGGCGGCGTCATAGCGCGCCGACGCTGAACAAATGCTGAGTGCACCTTTCAGGCTCTGGCAGGCCATTCATCGGCGAGGATCGAGAACAGCGCCGTATCGCGGACATGGCCGGTCCAGGTGATGCGTTCCTGGCGCAGCACGCCTTCTTTGACGCCGCCGATCTTCGCGACGGCGGCCATCGACCGTCCGTTGCGGACATCGACACGGAACTCGACCCGGCGGAAACCGCAGGCAAAGGCGTGATCGATCATCAGCCGCTTGAACCGGTCGTTGAGCCCGGTGCCGCGGAATGCCGGCGCAATATAGCTGTTGCCGATCTCGACCACCGCGCGCGGCCCCTCGATCGCCAGATAAGCGCTCATCCCCGCCAGCACGCCCTGATGCATGATCGCGAAACCCAGCTTCGCGCCACCGGCCGCCAATATGTCGAAATTCGCGTCGAAATGATCGGGGTCGTAGGACAGGCCGTAGATCGGCCAGATCGCCAGATCCTCGGCACAGGCCGCGCGCAGGGCTGTGCGATGGCGCTGGGCCAGCGGCTCGAGCACCAGGTCGCCGTCGGTCAGGGTGACGGACAGAGCGGCAGGATCGGCGGTCATCGCGTCTTCTCCATGAAATGGCGGCGGCACAGCGCGACATAGCGGTCATTGCCGCCGATTTCGGTCTGCTCGCCTTCGCGGACCGCGCGTCCGGACGCGTCGACACGCAGATTCATCGTCGCCTTGCGACCGCATTCGCACACCGCCTTCAGCTCGACGAGCGTGTCGGCGATGGCGAGGAGGTGCGCGGCACCCTCGAACAGATTGGCCTTGAAATCGGTGCGCAGGCCATAGGCGAGCACGGGAATGCCCATCTCGTCGCACACGCCGGCAAGCTGGAACACCTGATCGCGCGTCAGGAATTGCGCCTCGTCGACCAGCACGCACGAAAGCGGCCGTCGGCCATGCTCGGCCTCGATCGCATTGCGGAGATCGGTGGTGCGATCGAACAGATCGGCCTCCGCTTCCAGGCCGATCCGCGAGGTGATCATGCCCTGGGCATAACGATCGTCGAGCGCGGCGGTGAACAGCATCGTCTCCATGCCGCGCTCGCGATAGTTGAAGCTCGCCTGCAGCAAGGTCGTCGATTTGCCCGCGTTCATCGACGCATAATAGAAATAGAGCTTGGCCATGGGGTCAGTTGATCGGCGGTACGATCTGGTTGAGCCAGCGGACCAGCAGGTCGGCCAGCGCCACGCGGTGATCGGAAAAACTGTGATCGGTCGGCCAGACCTGGATCTGCGTCCTGCGCGCGACCGACTGGGCATCGCCGCCGACCTTGCGCGCCGTGGTGGCGCCGCCGCGCTCGGCGCCGACGATCGTCAGTGGCCGATCACCATAGGCGATCAGGCGCTGTCCGAGATCGAACCGCTCGCGATTCTCCATCATCTCCCTGGCCAATGCATCGGCGCTGGTGCCGGCAAGGGGCGGCAGGTTGCCCGCGGCGCCCCGATTCCACCCGGCGATACCCTCCGGCGTGCCGAGCGATGCGGCGGTTTCGGCGATGTCCCAGGGATCGATCAGGAACAATCCGGCGACGCCCGTATCGTCGGCCGCCGCGTCGGCAGCCATGAAGCCGCCCATGCTGTGGCCGGCGACCGCGATATAATTGGGATCGATCCGGTATTTCGCGACGGTTTCGGGGGCACGCAGAAAGGCGAGCGCGACATGCGCGTCCTCGGCCGAACGTCCGAACGAGAAATGGCCCGGGCTGCCCCAGGAGCCGCGATAATGGAGCGTCAGCACGTTCCAGCCGGCACGGCGCGCGGCCTGGGCGAGGTCGAGATTCTGCTCGTTGCCCGGGAACCCGTGAAGCAGCAGCAGGGTTGGGTGGGGCGCCCGGCCCGACGCCGTATACATCACCGCATTCATCGCGCCGTCGCCCGACGGAATGACGAAGGCGGACATGCCTGCCGGCGCGGTCGCATCGGCCACGGGATCTGCGATCACCGCGCGATGGATTTCATCCTTCGCATTTGCCGGTGCGATCGACAGCAGGGTTGCAAGCGCGAAGATCAGGCACCGCATGTTCAATTCCCCACCAGAATTTGTCGTTTAACTGCCGCCGGCCTCGAGATCGCGTGCCACCTTGGGATCGCGCAGCAGCTTGTCGATATGTGTGCCTTCGTCGAAGCTCTCATCCGCAAGGAATTTGAGCTTCGCGGCATATTTCATCTTCACGCGACGGGCGACCTCGCGCTGGAAATAGGCAGTGTTGGTCCTGAGCGCCTTCAGCACCGCTTCCTCGTCGCGGCCGAGCAGCGGCTTCACGAAGACGGTCGCGTGGCGCAGGTCGGGCGACATGCGGACTTCGGTGACGGAGACCGGCAGCTTCGCCAGCACATCGTCATGCACCTCGCCGCGCGTCAGGATCTCGCTCAAGATATGGCGCACCTGCTCGCCCACGCGCAGGACGCGGACGGAGCGGGTTTCGGTCGTTTCATTTCGCATCTTCAAATCACCAATCGACCGTCGCCCGGGTTATCCAGGGCGACGGCCCATGCTTGCACGTTCGCGTCAAAGCGTCCGGTCGCGCATCTCGACCTCGAAGGTTTCGAGATAGTCGCCCGCCCGGATGTCGGTGAAATTCTGCGTGAAGGTGACGCCGCACTCCAGTCCGGCGCGGACTTCGGCCACATCGTCCTTGAAGCGACGAAGCGACGCGATTTCGCCATTGTAGATGATGACGTCCTCGCGGGTGATGCGTGCCTTCAGCGCCTTGCGGATCACGCCCTCGGTGACGAGCAGACCTGCCGCCTTGCCATGCTTGCCCGCGGAGAAGACGTCGCGGATCTCGGCGCGGCCGACCACCGTCTCGATCGCTTCCGGTCCGAGCTCGCCCGCCATTTCCGAACGAATGTCGTCGGTGAGGTGGTAGATCACGTCGAAATATTTGAAGCGGACCTTGTCGCGTGCGCCGATCTCGCGAGCCTTGGCATTGGGTCGGACGTTGAAGCCGATGATCGGCGCGTTCGAGGCCTTGGCCAGGGTCACGTCGGACTCGGTGATGGCGCCCACGCCCGAATGGAGCACGCGCACCTTGATCTCGTCGGTCGAGATCTTGTGGAGTGCCGCAACGATCGCTTCGGTCGAACCCTGCACGTCCGCCTTCACGACCACCGCATATTCCAGCGCCTTGTTGGCCTGGAGCGACGAGAACATCGTGTCGAGCGACGCCGGGGCGGTCGCGGTGCGCTTCTGCGTGGCAAGCTGCTCGCGATAGGCGGCAACTTCGCGCGCGCGCGCTTCGTTCTCGACCACCGAAAGCGGATCGCCTGCGCCGGGCGTGCCCGAGAGGCCGAGCACTTCGACGGGCATTGACGGGCCGGCTTCCTTGATCTGCTGACCCTTGTCATTGACCATCGCGCGGACCTTGCCGCTCTGCTGGCCGACGACGAACACGTCGCCGACGCGCAGCGTGCCGCGTCCGACCAGGACGGTGGCGACGGGGCCGCGACCCTTGTCGAGCTTGGCCTCGATCACCGTGCCTTCGGCGGCGCGATCGGGATTGGCCTTGAGCTCGAGCAATTCGGCCTGGATCAGGATCTTGTCGATCAGCGCATCCAGATTGAGCTTCTTCAGCGCCGAGACTTCGACATCCTGGACTTCGCCGCCCATGTCCTCGACCACGATCTCATGCTCGAGCAGACGCTCGCGCACGCGCTGCGGATTGGCGCCTTCCTTGTCGATCTTGTTGATCGCCACGATCATCGGCACGCCGGCCGCCTTGGTGTGGTTGATCGCCTCGATCGTCTGCGGCATCAGCCCGTCATCGGCCGCGACGACGAGCACGACGATATCGGTCACATGCGCGCCGCGTGCGCGCATGTCGGTAAAGGCCTCGTGGCCCGGCGTGTCGAGGAAGGTGATCTTGTCGCCCGATTTCACCTGAACCTGATAGGCGCCGATATGCTGGGTGATGCCACCGGCCTCGCCCGCGACGACATCGGTGCCGCGCAGCGCATCGAGCAGCGAGGTCTTGCCGTGATCGACATGGCCCATGATCGTGACCACCGGCGGACGTGGCAGAAGCGTTTCCATGGCGTCCACATCGGCCGCGCTGTCGATCTCGATATCCGAATCGGACACGCGCTTGATGTTGTGGCCGAACTCGGTGACGAGCAGTTCGGCGGTGTCCTGGTCGATCGTCTGGGTGACGGTGACCGGCACGCCCATCTTGAATAGCGCCTTCACCAGGTCGGCGCCCTTCTCGGCCATACGATTGGCCAGTTCCTGGACGGTGATGCCTTCGGGCACGACGACGTCGCGGACCTGCTTGATCTGCGGCTGGCCGCTGCCGGCGTAATGCGCGCGGCGTTCCTTCTCGCGAGCGCGCTTGAGCGCCGCGAGGCTGCGGGCGCGGGCGCCTTCGCTGTCGTCGAGCGCCTTGGTGACGGTCAGCTTGCCCGATTGACGACGGTCGTCGCCACCGCGCGGACGCGCGGGACGTGCCGGCGGTTCGGGCCGCTTGGGGCTGGGCACCGGGGTGAACTTGCGCGGCGCGGGACGGTTGTCCTCCTGGCGCGGGGTTTCGGCGGGTGCGGTTGCAGTCGCAGCTGCTGCCTCCGGAGCGGCTGTCGCCGCTGCCGGTGCCGTCGCCGCCACAGGCGCAGTTGCAGCGGCCGCCGCAACTGCGGGTGCCGGGGCAGGTGCCGGTTCGGGCGCGGGCGGCGGATTGGCGGCCTCTTCCTCGGCCTTCCGATTCTGCTCGATGCGACGCTTTTCTTCCTCGATCGCGGCCAGCTTCTGCTGTTCCTCGCGACGGCGCGCTTCCTCGAGCGCGTTCATGCGCGCCTCTTCGGCCTCGCGAAGCAGCTTGGCCTGCATCTCCTGGCGCGACAACAGGCTGTCCTGTGGACGCGGCGCCGGAGGCGGCGGCGGTGGGCTGGCGACGGGCGCCGCCGGCACCGGCGTCGACGCGACGGGTTCGGCCTGCTCGACGGGTGCGGCTTCGGCCTCGCCGGGCTTGCCCAGGATGCGGCGGCGCTTGACCTCCACGACCACGGTGTTCGAGCGGCCATGGCTGAAGCTCTGCTTCACCTTGCCGGTCTCAACCGTGCGCTTCAGCCCCAGCGGTGCGCGCATGCCCAGTTTCGGCTTGTCGTTGTCCGTATCACTCATCGACTGATCTCAAACCCTTCGTTCTCTTGTCCGCCCGTCATGCGCCCGTGGCGCATGAACCCTGCGCCGCATTTGCGCAAGGCTCCGCACTAGGCCCACTTCCGATAAAATCCCGCCAACGGTCGATGGCGCTCTTCACGCGCTCGGCCGCTGCCCGATCTGTCACCGCGACATGGACAGCGTTCTCGCGGCCCAGCGCCAATGACAATATAGTCCGACCGACAGGCAAAGTCATGCCCCTGAGGTCGCTTCCTTCCGCATCGCTGCCGACGCGCCATGCCTGGTCGAGCTTGCGGGTGCCGTCGGCACTTGCGTCGGCGGCATGGAGCAGCAGGCGGACCTGGCCCTTTCGGGCGGCATCCTGGATCTTCTCCGATCCGATCAGCACCGCGCCGGAGCGCGATTCGAGGCCGAGCCGGTTGAGCGCGTCACGTTCCAGCGCCTCGGCGATGCGAGCGCCGAGATCGGCGGGCGCGGAGACCGCGCCCGATTTGAAGGCCCGTGCCAGCGCACCCTTGAGCTTGCCCTTGGCATTGGCCGCGTCGAGCGCGGCGCGATCCACGCCGATCCATGCGCCGCGACCCGGCGCGCGGGCACGGACATCGGGCGCGACAATGTCGTCCGGTCCGAGCGCGAGCCGGATCAGCCCCTCGCGCGATTCGCTCTCGCCCGACAGGATGCACTTGCGGTCGTTCACGGGCGCCCCCTGTCGCAGGAGGCGCCGGAACGCACCGATGTCGCTCGATTACGCCTTAGCGTCTCATTGGGAGGTATCCGCAACCGCGTCCTCCCCTTCATCCTCGAACCAGTGGGCGCGTGCGGCCATGATGATCTCGTTGCCCTGTTCTTCGCTGAGGCCGTATTCGGCGAGCACGCCGCCCTTGTCCTCGGGGCGATTGGCGTCGTTGCGACGACGCGGATCGCTGCGCTTCTTCTGGATCAGCTCGTCGGTGGCGAGATCGGCGAGATCGTCGAGCGTCTTGATCCCGGCCTTGCCCAGCGTGACCAGCATCGCTTCGGTCAGATAGGGCATGCCGGCCACGGCATCCTCGACGCCCAGCGAACGGCGCAGTTCGCGATTGGCTTCCTCGCGGCGATCGAGCGCTTCCTGCGCGCGATTCTGCAGTTCGGAGGCCAGTTCCTCGTCGAAACCCTCGATCATCGAAAGCTCTTCAGCCTCGACATAGGCGACTTCCTCGAGCGCGCCGAAGCCTTCGGCGACCAGCAGCTGCGCCAGCGTCTCGTCGACGTCGAGCTCGTTCTGGAACATCTCGGACCGTTCGATGAATTCGCGCTGGCGCTTCTCGCTCGCATCGGCCTCGGTCATGATGTCGATCGCCTTGGCCGTCAGCTGGCTGGCGAGGCGGACATTCTGGCCGCGGCGGCCGATGGCGAGGCTCAGCTGATCGTCAGGCACGACCACCTCGATCCGGTCTTCCTCTTCGTCGAGGACGACGCGGCTGACGCTGGCGGGCTGAAGCGCGTTCACGACGAAGGTCGCGATGTCTTCCGACCAGGGAATGATGTCGATCTTTTCGCCCTGCATTTCCTGGACGACCGCCTGGACGCGGCTGCCCTTCATGCCGACGCACGCACCGACCGGATCGATGCTCGAATCATGGCTGATCACGCCGATCTTGGCGCGGCTGCCCGGATCGCGCGCGGCGGCCTTGATCTCGATGATGCCGTCGTAGATTTCGGGCACTTCCTGCGCGAACAGCTTTTTCATGAAGTCGGGATGGGCGCGCGACAGGAAGATCTGCGGCCCGCGATTCTCGCGGACGACGCGCAGGATCAGCGAACGGACGCGGTCGCCGACGCGGACCACTTCGCGCGGGATCTGCTGGTCGCGGCGGATGACGCCTTCGGCGCGGCCGAGATCGACGACGACATGGCCGAATTCGACGCGCTTGACGACGCCGGTGATGATCTCGCTCGCGCGGTCCTTGAATTCTTCATATTGGCGCTCGCGCTCGGCGTCGCGGACCTTCTGGAAGATCACCTGCTTCGCGGCCTGCGCGGCGATGCGGCCGAATTCGATCGGGGGCAGCGGATCGACGATGAAGTCGCCGACGACCGCGTCCTTCTGCAGCTTCTGCGCTTCCTTCAGGTTCACCTGCTTGAAATAATCGTCGACCGCCTCGACCACTTCGACCACGCGCCACAGGCGAAGGTCGCCGCTATTGGGGTCCAGCTTGGCGCGGATGTCGTTTTCGGCGCCGTAGCGCGCACGTGCGGCGCGCTGGATGGCGTCTTCCATCGCCTCGATGACGATGCCCTTGTCGATCATCTTCTCGCTGGCGACCGCATTCGCGATCGCGATCAGCTCAGCCTTGTTGGCGGAAATGGCTGTGGCCATGGCTTAGTCCTGTCCTTCCACTTGAATGCTGTCTGCGCCGTCCGTCGAAAGGGGCGCGGTTGCGGCGATCAGCCGATCGGTCATGACCAGCTTCGCACCTGCGACATTGGCGAAGGGCGTGCGCATCTCGCCCGCCTTGTTGACGTCGATGACGATGGTTTCGCCATCGAGTCCGATCAGATTTCCGGTCAGCTGCTTGCGACCGTCCTGCGGCTCGGCAAGATTGATTCGCGCTTCGTGGCCGGCCCAGTCGATGAAATCCTGAAGGCGGGTCAGCGGCCGGTCGATGCCCGGCGAGCTGACTTCGAGCCGATAGGCTTCGTCGATCGGATCGCGACCCTCGGCCTCCAGCGCATCGAACCGGTCGGAGATGCGTCGCGACAATGCGGCGCAATCGTCGATGTGGAGCTGGCGCGTATCGGGGCGCTCGGCCATCACTTGCAGCGTGCGATCGCCTTCGCCGCCGAAGAGCTTGACGCGCACCAGTGCAAAGCCCAGCGCTTGCGCTTCGGGCTCGATCAGGCTGGTCAATACGTCGATGTCGGCCATCGGGTCTCCGGAAATGAATATGCGGCTTTGCCGCCGGAACCTTGCGGTTGCCGGCCTCGCCATTGTTACCGATGTCGAGAAAGCACGTGCGATATAGTGCGGGAGCGCGCCCGGAGCAAGCGGTGATGAGGCTATCAGGCTCAGGCCGGATTATGCTTGTCCAGAAATGCCTCGAGCCGGTCCAGCCAGTCTTTCATATTGGCCGGATCGTTGAAGCCGTGCCCTTCGGTTTCATAGGTACGGAACTCGACATCCTTGCCCGCGCGTTTCAGCGCTTCAGCATAAAGGCTCGATTGCTTGTAGGGAACGGTCTTGTCCTCCTTGCCGTGCGCAAGCAGCACGGGAATACGGAGTCGCTCAATCTGCTGGAGCGGAGAGATGGTGGCGAGATCGAAGCCCGGGCCGCCACGTACGGTGTCGCGCCAGTTCTTCCGGTAGCGTTTGGATATGGCGTAGGCGAGGCTGTATTTGAGCTGGCGGCTGAAATCGCTGACTCCAGCGAAACTGGCTGCACAGCGATATCGTTCGGGATTGCGTGTCGCGCCCCACAATGCGGCATAGCCACCATAGGAACTGCCGACGATGCAGACGCGCTTGGGATCGATCAGCCCCTGCTTCGCCAGCCAGTCCATGCCGTCGTCCAGATCGTCCTGCATAGCACGGCCGATCTGTCCCTCACCCTTCTCGTAGAATTGCTTGCCATAACCGCCAGAGCCGCGGAAATTGGGCTGAAACACGGCATAGCCGCGATTGGCGAGGAACTGCACTTCGGCATCGAAAGCCAGCTTGTCACGCACATCATACGGGCCGCCATGAGGCATTATGATCAGCGGCAGGTTCTTTTCCGGTTTGCCGCGCGGAAGCGTCAGATAGGCGCTGATGCCGAGCCCGTCGCGTGCCGCATATTCGACGGCCCGCGTCTGCGACAGCTGGCCGGCAGGCAGATCCTTGTTCACATAAGCGACGCGCCGCAGCACGCCGTCGTCGATATCGTACAGATAATAATAGCCGGGATCGCTGGGTGAACCGATCCAGAACAGCATCCTCTTTCCGTCGAGGCTGCGGTTGATCAGCCGGCTATGGCGCCCCTTCAGCGCGGCGTCGATCTGGGATTGATGCTTCTTCATCTCGGGGTCGAACCAGACGACGCGATCCTGATCGTCGACGAAGCGGATCGCCGCGACAGTGGATCCGTCCCTGTCCAGATCGACATCGGCCAGATCATATTTGGGATCGCCATACACCAGTTCCCCGCGTGTACGGGTCGCGTAATTGTAGCGATAGAGCGAGAAACGGCCGGTATCCTTGTTGGACAGAATATAGCCCTCGTCCGATTCGCGGTCGAAGCGCAGCAGGTCGATACTCGCTTCCTCGTCGTCGTAGCGGGCCTTGCCGACCTTGCGGAATTTCTCATCCGCGCTCTTGCGATAGATCAGCGACCAGACCCGCTCGCTGAAACCCATGCCTGCGCGCACCGTCCCTGCCGAATCCGCGAACCATTCCCAGATCGTTGCCACCGGCTTGACGATTTCCTGCATCGCACCGGTGGCCAGTTCGACGCGATAGACTGAGGGCCAGTCGTAGATCGTCTTTTGCATCTGCATCAGCAGATAGGCACCCTGCGGATCGACATAGAGTACGTCGTCTCCCTCCAGCCCCTGACTCTTTCGGCCCAGGAAGCTCATCTTCTGACTGGTCAGGTCGTAGGTGACGAGGCGGGTCAGCCGTGCTTCGTCGTCGAAATAGGGAACGGTGGAGGCGATGCTGATCAGGATGCGGTTGGGGCCGGCCCAGCGATACCAGGCTATCTCGCCCTTCTCCGGCTCGGCAAAGGAAGCATAGGCGCCGGTTGCAAGCGTGAAGATCGCGACGCCCTCGCGCCCGGCGCTATTGGTCGTACTGGCGAGCAGCTTCAGCCCGTCGGGTGAGAGCTTGGGACCGCGCAGGGTCGGCTGCTTCGCAAAGGTGGCGCTCGGAATCCTGACTGGTGCGTTCGGCTGATCGACCTCGGATGCCGATGGAGCGGGCGGTCTCGGTGCCGTGACCGCCGGCGTTTGAGCAAATGCGCCGCACGCACTGGCGAAGGCCGTGCCCAGCGCCAGCGCCAAAACCGGATATCTCAAGCCTGCTCCCCCCAAACATCTGCTTCCCGAGCATCGGGTTATGAAAGCACAGGGGCGCGTTCAAGCGGTTCGGTCCATTCCGAACCTAATAAAAAACCCCGCCCGGATCGCTCCGGACGGGGTCAGAGTTCGTCGATGCGCGATGAATTACATCGCGCCGTGCGCCAGTGCCGCGAGCAGCAGCAAAGCGACGATGTTGGTGATCTTGATCATCGGGTTCACCGCCGGGCCGGCAGTGTCCTTATAGGGATCGCCAACGGTATCGCCGGTCACCGCGGCCTTATGGGCCTCGCTGCCCTTGCCGCCATGATGGCCGTCCTCGATATATTTCTTGGCATTGTCCCATGCGCCGCCGCCCGAGGTCATCGAGAGCGCGACGAACAGGCCGGAGACGATCACGCCGAGCAGCAGCGCGCCGAGAGCCGCGAAGCCATTCGCCTGACCCGCCGCCGCGGTGATCACGAAATAGACCACGATCGGTGCGAGCACCGGCAGCAGCGAGGGGATGATCATCTCCTTGATTGCCGCCTTGGTGACGAGGTCCACGGTGCGGGCATAGTCCGGGCGGCTGGTGCCATCCATGATGCCCTTGTTGCTGGCGAACTGCTCACGCACGTCCTTCACCACGTCGCCCGCCGCACGGCCGACCGCAGTCATGCCCATCGCGCCGAACAGATAGGGAAGCAGTGCGCCGAGCAGCAGGCCGACGATCACATAGGGATTCTCGAGGCTGAAATTGACCTGGAGATCAGGGAAGAATTCCCTGAGGTCGGTGGTGTAGGCGCTGAACAGCACCAGCGCGGCCAGGCCGGCCGAACCGATCGCATAGCCCTTGGTGACGGCCTTGGTGGTATTGCCCACCGCGTCGAGCGCGTCGGTCTTTTCACGGACGCTGTCGTCCAGCCCTGCCATTTCGGCAATGCCGCCGGCATTGTCGGTGACGGGACCATAAGCGTCGAGCGCGACCACCATGCCGGCGAGCGCCAGCATCGAGGTGGCAGCGAAGGCGATGCCCATCAGTCCGGCGAGCTGGTAGGCGATGACGATGCCGACCACGATCACGAGCGTCGGCAGTGCGGTCGCTTCCAGGCTGACGGCGAGGCCCTGGATGACGTTGGTGCCATGGCCGGTCTCGGACGCCTTGGCGATCGAGCGGACCGGGCGATAATTGGTGCCGGTATAATATTCGGTGATCCACACGATCAGGCCGGTGACGGCCAGGCCGACCATCATCGACCAGAACAGGTCCATGCCGGTGAACGCGCCGCTGCCGCTGAGATCGCCGCCGATCGGCGCGTTGAGATCGCCGAGCGTCCATTGCGTCACCGCGAAGATCGCGGGGATCGAGAGGATCGCGGTGGCGAGGAAGCCCTTGTAGAGCGCACCCATGATCGAGTTGCTCGAGCCCAGGCGAACGAAATAGGTGCCGATGATCGAAGTGAGCACGCAGACGCCGCCCACGCCGAGCGGCAGGCTCATCAACGCCAGCAGCGTGATGTCGTCGACGCCGGACACGAGCAATGCGGTCAGCACCATGGTGGCGCCGACGGTCACAACATAGGTCTCGAACAGGTCGGCGGCCATGCCGGCGCAGTCGCCGACATTGTCGCCGACATTGTCGGCGATCACGGCGGGGTTGCGTGGATCGTCCTCGGGGATGCCGGCTTCGACCTTGCCGACCAGATCGGCGCCGACGTCCGCGGCCTTGGTGAAGATGCCGCCGCCGAGACGCGCGAAGATCGAGATCAGCGATGCGCCGAAGGCGAGCGCGACGAGCGCGTCGATCACCACCCGGTCATTGGGCAGCAGTGCTGCGGGACCGGTCAGATACCAGAAGAAAACCGAGATCGCGAGGAGCGCGAGGCCCGCCACGAGCATGCCGGTGATCGCGCCCGCGCGGAATGCGACGGTCAGGCCGCTTTGCAGGCTGTTGCGGGCGGCCTCCGCGGTGCGGACATTGGCGCGCACCGAGATGTTCATGCCGATAAAACCGGTCAGGCCCGACAACAGGGCCCCGATCAGGAAGCCGATGGCGGAAGTCAGGCCGAGAAAGACGAAGACCAGGACCGCGACGACGACGCCGACAATGGCGATGGTGCGATATTGCCGGCCGAGATAGGCCTTGGCGCCTTCCTGGATAGCGCCAGCGATTTCCTGCATTTTCTCATTGCCGGCGGATGCGGCGAGCACCTGTCGGCTGGTAATGAAGCCATAAAGCACGGCGATCAGGCCGCACACTATGGAAAGGGTGACGACGGTCATCAGGTTTCCTTCCCCTGTTCCGGGCATATTGAAGCACGCGAACACTCGCCCCCTGTTATGATTTTGCGGGGCAGGGCAGGGGTATAGGGGGCGGCTTCGCGCTTTTGCAAGCCGGTGGCAGGTCGGCGGCCGATTATCCGTGGAGATAGCCGAGCCGGGCCGGCAACGCGACGCTGTCGGCGCCGTCGCGAAGCGACAGTCCGCCGCCTGAGGCGAAGCCGCCGATGCGCGTCGCGGCGACAGGCAGGGCGATATCCGCGGGGGCCGCGAAGAGCAGCTGATAATCGTCGCCCGCGGTGGCGGCGGTCAGCCGCGCATCCCGCCCGGACCCGAGCGTTGCGCGGAATCCTTTCGAAAGCGGCACCGCGTCGAGATCGATCGCGATTGCGAGCCCGCTCGCCTCCGCCATCCGCGCGGCATCGAGCAGCAGCCCGTCGGAGACGTCCATCATCGCATGGACGATCGGGGCGAGCGCGCGGCCATCGGCAATGCGCGGAACCGGCCGGCGATAGGCGGCGAGGAGCGTCGGGTCCACGGTCCTGTCCCCGCGCGCCATGGCGAGCCCGAGGCCGGCGTCGCCGATCGTCCCGGTGACGAACAGCGCATCGCCCGCCATCGCGCCGCTCCGGGCCGGTGCCGGGCCATCGGTCCGGCCGATCGCGGTGAGGCCGAGCATGCGTGGCGCGCCGGCGGGCAGCGAGATGGTGTCGCCGCCGAGCAACGGCACGTCATAGGCGGCCAGTGCCGCGTCCAAGCCTGCCAGAAATGCCGCTTCCCATTCGGGATCGGCCGCCAGCGCATAGCCCAGCAGCACGCCCGCCGGTGTCGCGCCCTTGGCGGCGAGGTCGGACAGGTTGACGGCGATCAGTTTCCACGCGACGTCGCCGGCCGGATCCCCGGACAGGAAATGCACGCCTTCGGCGATCATGTCGTGCGTCAGGACCAGTCCGTCGAGGACCGCCGCATCGTCGAGAAGGTCGCGAGCGCCCGGGTGGCGCGCCAATCCGCGAAGTGCGGCGATGAAGGCGGCCTCGCGGCTCAGCCGCGCACCGCTTTCGCCACCGCGTCGAGCAGGCCGTTGACGAAACCCGCCTCGCGCTTGTCGTAGAATGCGTGGGCGACATCGAGATATTCGCTGATCACGCTGCCGGTGGGGACATCGGCGCGGGCGAGCAGTTCGTATGTCCCGGCGCGCAGGATCTGGCGCATCGGCTTGTCGAGGCGCTCCAGCGACCAGCCGCTGGCGAGCTTGCTCGCGATCAGCGCATCGATCTCCGCACGGCGTGCATCGACGCCGGCGACGACATCGTCGAAGAAATCGATCTCGGCATCGGCATATTCGACATCCTCGATCGTGGCACCCAGGCGATGCTGGTGGAATTCATGGAGCAGCACGCGCAGCGGCGTGGCTTCCATCTCCAGCTGATAGAGCGCCTGCACCGCGGCAAGGCGGGCGGCGGAACGGGACTGGGCACGGTTTGTGGCGTTGGTCATCAAATGGGTTCTATCTCAAAAATCGTGCGGTCAGGAGTCGAGCCGGAGTCCGACCGACTTTGCGTGCGCGGGAAGCCCCTCCGCCTCGGCCAGCGCGACCGCGGCCGGGCCGATCCGCCGCAGGGCCGCGGCGTCGCAGGCGAGGAAGCTGGTGCGCTTCATGAAATCGAGCACCGAAAGCCCCGACGAGAAGCGTGCGCGCCGGCCGGTCGGCAGCACATGGTTTGGGCCGGCGACATAATCGCCCACCGCCTCGGGCGTGTGCCGCCCAAGAAAGACCGAGCCGGCGTGACGGACCCTGGCGAACAGCGGTTCGGGATCGGCGACGGCGAGTTCGAGATGCTCGGGGGCGAGGCGATCGACGAGCGGGAGTGCCGCAGCGAGCGTCGGCACCAGGACGATCGCGCCATTGGCCAGCCAGCTTGCGGTCGCGGTCGCGCCGGTCGCGAGCATGGTCAGCTGGCGCGTGACGGCGTCGGCGACGGCGTCGGCGAAATCTCGATCGTCGGTGAACAGGATCGATTGGCTGGTCGGGTCATGCTCGGCCTGGCTGAGCAGGTCGGCGGCGATCCATTCCGGATCATTGCCGGCATCGGCGACCACGACAATCTCCGACGGCCCGGCGACCATGTCGATGCCGACGACGCCGTAAAGCTGGCGCTTAGCCTCCGCGACCCAGGCATTGCCGGGCCCCGTCACCACGTCGACCGCGCCGATCCGCGCCGTGCCATAGGCCAAAGCCGCCACCGCATGCGCGCCGCCGACGCGCCAGACCTCGTCGACCCCGGCGATCTCGGCGGCGGCCAGGACGAGCGGATTGGTTTCGCCGCGCGGGGTCGGCGTCACCATGGCAAGCCGGTCGACACCTGCAACGCGGGCGGGGATCGCATTCATCAGCACCGACGACGGATAGGCGGCGCGACCGCCGGGAACATAGATTCCGGCGGCATCGACGCCGCGCCAGCGCGCGCCCAGCCGGACGCCGGCAGCATCGATGGTGTCGCTGTCCTCGGGCTTTTGCTTCAGGTGATAGGCGCGGATGCGATCGGCCGCGAGTTCGAGCGCGGTCCGCAGATCGGGGGCCAGGCCGTCCAGGGCCGCGCGGCGCTCGTTGCGCGGAACCTCCCAGCCGGTCGCATCCAGATCATGCCCGTCGAATTTCAGCGTCAATGCGTGGAGCGCGGCATCGCCCTCGGTACGGACGCGCGCCAGGATCGCGGCGACGTCGCGTGAGACGTCGGCGTCGCTCTCGCGTCGGGCATCGACCAATGTGGCAAAGACCGTCGTGAAATCCGGTGCCGATGCGTCGAGACGCTGGGGGCCGGATTCAGGCGGCATCGCGGTTTCCGACAATCTCGCGGAACCTGTCGACCAGCGGCACGATCTCGGCCGCGCGCATCTTGAATGCGGCGCGATTGACGATCAGCCGGGCGGAGACCTGCGCGATCACTTCGACTTCGACCAGGCCATTCTCCTTGAGCGTCCGGCCCGAGGAGACGAGATCGACGATGCGGCTCGACAGGCCGAGCAGCGGGGCAAGCTCCATCGCGCCGTTGAGCTTGACGCATTCGGCCTGGACGCCGCGCGCCTCGAAATGCTTGCGCGTCAGATTCGGATATTTGGTCGCGACGCGGACATGGCTCCAGCTGCGCGGATCGTCCCGCGCTGCGAGGTCGGCCGGTTCGGCGATCGACAGGCGGCAATGGCCGATGCCGAGATCGACGGGGGCGTAGAGCTCCGAATAATCGAATTCCAGCAGCACGTCCGATCCGACGATGCCGAGCTGCGCCGCGCCATGCGCGACGAAGGTCGCGACGTCGAACGCGCGCACGCGGATCAGCGAGATGCCCGGCTGGTTGGTCGAGAAGCTGAGCGCGCGGCTGCTTTCGTCGGAAAAGGCCGCTTCCGGCACGATTCCGGCGTGCGCGAGCAGTGGCAAGGCTTCTTCCAGGATGCGCCCCTTGGGCACGGCGATGATGATCGGCTGGGCCATGATGGGCGGCGCTTTACTTGGGCGGGCACAATAGGGCAACTGAGCCCGTGGCCAGCCAATCCGACTCCATGGTGCTCGACACATTCCGCGCGCAGGCCCAGGTGTGCCGCGAGATGGGCGCGCCGCGCACCGCCGCGATCATCGATGCCGCCGCCGACCTTGCCGATCCGTCCACATCGACCGGCGGACGCATCCTCGGCCTTACCGGCGATTCGTCGCGTTTCGGCGGCGCGACGGGGCTGCGGCTCGCCGGCGGCCTGCATGCGCTGGCGCGCAGCGGCGCGGTGCCCGAACTCAGCGCTTATTATGCGGCGGCCAGCGACGACGCGCATGCCGCCGTCGCCGCCGCGTTCGGCGCGCGCGACGCATGGCTCGAAACCTGGCTCGATCTGCCGCCCCAGACCAACGAGACCGCACGCTGCGCGGCGGTGATGGCGGGATTGCTGGTCGCGGCCGACCGATTCGGCCTGCCCTTCGAACTGCTCGAACTGGGGGCGAGCGCGGGGCTGAACCTCAATCTCGCTCATTATCGCTTCGATCTGGGCGGCATCGCGGCGGGTGACCTTGCCTCGCCGCTCGGCTTCGCGCCCGAATGGCGCGGTCCGCCGCCACCGGCCGTGCCCGTGCGTATTCTCGCGTCGCGGGGTGTCGACAGGGCGCCGATCATCGTCGCCGATCCGGCCAATCACGAGCGGCTGATCGCCTATATGTGGATCGACCAGCCGGAGCGGATCGCGCGGGTGGAGGCGGCGCTGGCGATCGCAGCGGCGCATCTGCCGCGGCTCGACCATGGGGACGCCGCCGACTGGGCGGAACTGCTGCTCGCCGAACCGCGCGTGCCGGGCGTCGCGCGCATCCTCTACCACACCATCGCATGGCAATATTTCGACGAGGACGGACAGGCGCGCATCCGCGCCGCGCTGGAGGTGGCCGGGGCGGCGGCGACCGACGACACGCCGCTCGGCTGGCTCGGGCTGGAGATCAACGAGGATCGCAGCGCCTATGAGCTGCGGCTGACCTTGTGGCCCGGCGGCGAGACGCTGCATCTCGCCGATTCGCACCCGCATTGCCGATGGATCGAGTGGTATGGCCGACGCTGAGATCAATCTGCAGGCCTTTACGTTTCAGGCGGAATATTGCGACGCCAATGACGCGCCGATCACCGCGCGACTGTGCCGGGCGATCGCGATGTCGGTCGATGACAGGACCGAGACGGGGCGGCGGATCCTGGCATGGCCGGGTGCGCCGATTCCCGATGCCTTGCCGTTGCGCTCGGCGGGCGGCTTCCATGCGGTCTGGCGCGACGGGCGGGCGGCCGAGCTGGCCGGTCTGTTCGAAGGGC
The DNA here is from genome assembly GCF_058787155.1 of Sphingobium sp. FW305-3-2-15-F-TSA7. NCBI lineage: Bacteria > Pseudomonadati > Pseudomonadota > Alphaproteobacteria > Sphingomonadales > Sphingobiaceae > Sphingobium > Sphingobium sp. FW305-3-2-15-F-TSA7. The sequence goes on from NZ_JBYSZM010000024.1 coordinate 104,835, forward strand.
ACGAGACGGATCCGGAGCGGATTGCGAGTGCCGTGCGGACGGCGCTCGATGCGAATGACGCTGAAATTGCGACCTGGCTGAACGGACCGCCGCAAACCAACGAACCGGGGCGCTCGGCCGGGTTGATGGCGGGGCTGCTTGTGCTTGCCGAACGATTCGGGCCGCGTATCGAACTGCTCGAGATCGGATCGAGCGCGGGGCTTAATCTGTTGATCGACCGCTATCGTTTCGATCTCGGCGGGGTGGCTGCGGGGCCGGCGGGATCGCCGGTCACCATCCGTCCGGAATGGCGCGGCCCCCCGCCGCCCGCGGCCGGGATTTCGATCGAAAGCGTGCGCGGCGTCGATATCCAGCCGATCGATCCGACTTCGCTGGAAGCGGAGCGTCGGTTGCTCGCTTATATCTGGGCCGACCACGCCATCCGTTTCCCGCGCGTATCGGCAGCGATCGATATGATCCGCGAAAGGCCGGTTCGGTTGGATCGCGGCGATGCTGCCGACTGGGTGGAGGCGCGACTGGCCGAACCGCAGGAGATGGGTGTCACCCGCGTGCTGATGCACTCGATCGTCTGGCAATATATCCCCGCCGATGGCCAGGCGCGGATCGAGGCGGCGATGCGTGCGGCGGGCGCGGGGGCGACGGAGGATCGGCCGCTGGGCTGGGTCAGCCTGGAAGCGGATCGGGTGATGAACCGGCACGACCTGACGGTGCGGAGCTGGCCGGGAGATGGCGAGAAACGGCTTTGCGGCCACGCGCACGCGCACGGTTTTTGGGTGGAGTGGCTGGGCTAAAAGATCCTCCCTGAAGGGGAGGGGGACCGCCGACCGTAGGTCGGTGGTGGAGGGGTTGGCGGAGGCGCGAAGGCCTTAGCCTAGAAACCCCCTTATCGCTTTCGTCACCGCGTCGGGATTCTCCCATGGCACGAAATGCCCCGCATCGACCTTCACGATCCTCAGATCGGGAACCAGCGCATCCAGCCCTTCGAGCTGGCAGGGCAGCAACGCCTTGTCGCCAAGCCCCCAGATGACGAGCACGGGCATTTGCAGCGGCGGGAAGGGGTGTGACAGGAAAGCAGGCGCTTCGGCGTCCTCGCCGATCTCGGGCACGACGATCGACGAGGCGCGATACCAGTTGAGCATTGCGGTCATCGCGCCGGGCTGACCCCATTGGTCGAGATAGATGGCTCTTTCCTCGCCGATCTTTGCGGCGTCGGTATGTTTGGCGAACGTGCCGTCGAAGAACGCCTCCAGCCCGATCGCCTCCAGATGCTGCTCCAGATTCGGGTTGCGGAAGGCGCGGATATACTGGCTCGCTGCGCGCTGGTCCGCGTCCTCGATCAGCGATTTCTGGAAGACATAGGGGTGCGGTGCGTTGATGATGATCAGCCGCTCGACCCGGTCGGGGCGAGTGAGTGCCGCCATCCAGGCGATCGCGCCGCCCCAATCATGGCCGACCAGGGTGAAGCGGCCGATGCCGAGCGCGTCGGCCAGCGCGATCAGATCGCCGACGGTCTTGTCGGGCGCATAGTCCGAGACTTCGGGCGGCTTGGACGATCGCGCGAAGCCGCGCTGGTCGGGCGCGACGACGAAATGATCCTCGGCAAGATCGGGCAGCTGGTGGCGCCAGGTGCGGTGCGATTCGGGAAAGCCGTGGAGGAAGATGATCGGCGGGTTGGCGGGATCGCCCCCCAGCGCCACATCCAGCTCGACGCCCATGGGCAATGCGAAACGTTCGCTCCTGATTTCGGCCATGCGATCCTCCCGATTGAAGGGCGAGCTTAGGATGGCGATGCGGCGGAAGCGAATCCGTTACGGATAGCTGACGGTATTGGGAATTTCGGGAATCGGGATGAATTCCTTGTCGTCGCCGGGGACCTTGGGGAAATTCCCGTCCTTCCAGTCATGCTTGGCCTGGTTGATCCGCTCGCGATCCGAAGAGACGAAATTCCACCAGACATGGCGCGGCGTCGTGAAGGCTTCGCCGCCGCACAGCATCACGCGACCGCCCCGTTCGGAGCGCAATGTCGCCGCGGTGCCGGGCCTGAGCACGTAAAGCGTCATCGGTTCGAGCGTCATGCCGTCCAGGCTGGCTTCGCCGATCGCGACGTAAAGCGCGCGTTCGTCCGCGTCGGCGTCGATCGGGATGGCGCCGCCCGCGCCCAGCACGATGTCGGCATAGATGGTCCCGGCATAGGTGGTGGTCGGTGCGGCCTTGCCCCACAGGCTGCCCATGATGATGCGCGCCTGCACGCAGTCGTCCTCGACGACGGGCAATTGGGCCTTGGCGACATGTTCGAAGGCTGGCGCGATCTCCTCGTCCTTTTCGGGCAGCGCGAGCCAGGTCTGGATGCCCGACAGCGCCGGTCCGGCATCGCGCTCCTGCTGCGGCGAGCGCTCCGAATGGACGATGCCGCGGCCTGCGGTCATCAGATTCACCGCGCCGGGTTCGATGGTCTTGACGGTGCCAAGCGAATCGCGGTGGTCGATCGCGCCGGCGAAGAGATAGGTGACGGTGGCGAGATTGATGTGCGGATGCGGGCGCACGTCGATGCCGGTGCCGACCGCCAGATGCGCCGGACCCATCTGGTCGAAGAAGATGAAAGGGCCGACCATGGTGCGCGGCTTGGAGGGCAGGGTGCGATGGACCTTGAATCCGCCAAGGTCGTGCGTGGTCGGCAGGATGGTCTGGATCACGAGATCGTCGGTCATGCGGTGGCTCCGGTGGTGGCCTGGAGGAGTTCGATCAGATCCTCGGGATAGATGCGTTCGGGATGATTGGCGATCTCATCCGGCGTGAACCAGTGCCATCGGGTCATCACGCGCTGTTCGAGTTCGGTATGGCGGGCAGTGTCGATCGCGTCGTCGTCCACCCGTATGAAGAAATAGCGTTCGTCGGCGAAAACGGGGACCCCCTCGATCGTGACGAATTCGACCTGCCGGCGTGCGATCTCCTCGCCCGGATCTGCATCGATCCCGGTTTCTTCGAGCAGCTCGCGCCGCGCGGCGTCGTAATAGCTTTCGCCGGGATCGACCGCGCCGCCGGGTGTGCACCAGAAGGGCGGCCGGTCATCGACATCGAAGCGGAAGAGGAGCACGCGGCCCATGCCGTCGACCAGCAGGATGCGCGATGCGGGGCGGGCGGTCAGGGTCTCGGTCATGCTGGCGGCCTATTCCCCCGGCGCCTTTGCCTTGATCGCGAGCGCATGGACGGTTTCGTGCATCAGGTCGCCGAGCGCGTGATCGACCATGCGCTGGCGTGCGACACGGGTCTGGCCTGCGAACGCGGCGCTTTCGATCTCCACGGTGAAGTGCGATTCGCCGCTGCCATCGTCGCCCATATGGCCGCGATGCTGCGCGCTGTCGTTGATCACGGCGAGCCGTGTGGGCAAGAGGACGGTGGTCAGCCGTGCTTCGATTTCCGTGGCCACGGGGCCTTTTGTCGAGGTCTGCATCTCTCCTATATAGGGTGTTTGATCGGGATCGGGAGCGGTTTTGAGCGACGAACGAGCAGAAGAGGGCAGGCGCCGTCCGCGCTTTCACGGGCGCGTGGAAGGTAGCGACCGGCTGTGCGCCCATGCCGGGTGCGACGAGCCGGGCGAGTTCCGCGCGCCCGGTACGCGGCGTCCGGGATTTGACGGTCCGGGCGACTGGCGCTGGTATTGTCTCGACCATGTCCGCGCCTTCAATGCCGGCTATAATTTCTTCGAAGGCATGGATGCCGACGAGATCGCGGCGGCGCAGCGGCCGCTGGCGGGCTGGGAACGCGAGACGCGGGCCTTTGCCACCAGTGGCGCCGATCGGCCGCCCCGCTGGGCCGAGTTCTCCGATCCGCTCGATGCGATCTCGGCGCGTTTCCGCGACGCGGCGCCGCCGCAGCGCGCCGACGGCAGACCGCTATCGGGCGAGAATCGCCAGGATCTCAAGCTGCTCGGCCTGACCGCCGATGCGACGCGCAAGGAATTGCGCCAGCGCTATGCCGATCTGGTGCGGCGTTACCACCCGGATCGCAATGGCGGGGATCGCAGCCACGAAAAGGCGCTGGGTGAGGTGATCGCCGCTTATACGCGGCTCAAGAGCGCGGCGGCCTTCGCCTGAGGGCCCTATCCGCCGCAGCCGCCGCATCCTCCACCCCCGCAT